>DNZD01000202.1 GCA_003504855.1 Cytophagales bacterium | reverse complement strand
TTCAGGAATATGGAGTTTGCCTGCGCACCGACTATCATGGACGTGGCAAGATGGCCCGGGCTTATGCACAGTATGTAATTGCAGAGTTGTTCCCGTACATCCAATACAAATATCCCATCACCGCTAAAGCGGAGGAGCGGGTTATGGCCGGTTACTCACTCGGCGGCTTATCGGCCATGGACATCGCCTGGAACCACCCGGAGATATTTGGAAAAACGGGCGTGTTCAGCGGCTCATTCTGGTGGCGGCGACGTGATGCACAGAGTATTTTCTATTCCGATTATCGCGATCGTCTGATGCACCTTCAGGTGAGGCGAGGCAAGTATAAGTCCGGACTAAAATTCTGGTTTCAAACCGGCACCCAGGATGAATATAGCGACCGCAACAAGAATGGTGTTATCGATTCAATTGATGATACCATGGATTTGATCACGGAATTAACGCGAAAGGGCTATCGGCCATTTCACGATATTCAATACCTTGAAATAAAAGACGGAAAACACAATCAACAAACCTGGGCAGAAGCCTTTCCCTATCTCCTGACCTGGGCTTTTGGCAATCATTAAACTGGCTATGAAAGACACCATTATTTTTGACCTCGGAGGCGTACTCATCGATTGGAATCCACGCTATCTGTACCGGAAGATTTTCAATACCGAGCAGGAAATTGACTGGTTCCTTCAACATGTCTGCACCAACGAATGGAATGAAAAGCAGGATGGTGGCCGCACCTTTGAAGAAGCTACCCGGGAGCTATTACAGAAATTTCCGGAACATGAGGTGCCGATCCGGGCCTGGTATGGCCGATGGAAAGAAACCATCCAGGGACCAATACAAGGAACTGTTGACATCCTGCAAGCCATTCGCGATGCACGGTCGCACAGGCTCTATGCACTCACCAATTGGTCAGCCGAAACTTTTCCGTGGGCACTGGAACGATTCGATTTTCTGCATTGGTTCGATGGAATTGTAGTCAGTGGTGTGGAAAAAACCAGAAAGCCATTTCCTGAATTCTATCATATCCTGCTCAACCGATACCAGGTTGACCCGGCCAAGGCGCTGTTTATTGACGATAACCTGCACAACGTTGACGCGGCCGTTAAGCTCGGAATAGAAACAATTCATTTTCAGCATCCAGCCGGTTTGCGGGAGCAACTCAACGCTAAAGGGATTCAGGTTTAGGCTTTGGTGATAGAGGTGATGACTTCCTGAGCACAACGTTCCGCTGAGGCAAGGGCACCATTCACGGTGCCTGCTTGTCCGCTGACATCAGTAGCTTCTCCTGCGAAAAACAGCACGTTGTTGACCGGTGCACTCAGATTCTTGCGATCAGTACTGGTTGCACCGGGTAAAGGATAAGCATAACCGCCACCGATATAAGCAATCTTGCTCCAGTCCTCCACGACATAAATATTGGTGGTCGTATTAAGCACCTGCCGCACATACTTGGTGGCCTGGCCGGCATACAAAACATCCAGGTCGGCAAGGATGGCCAGAATGGCATCATCATTCTTCATGGCCGAATATTTGGCCGCTTTGCTGCCATTAACCGTTACGGACAATGTTGCGTTAAACTGACTGCGGCCCACACCGATGCTGAAATATTCCGGAACATCACCAGATCCAAGGATATAACCAATCGTATCACCCCAGAAGTTTTTCTTGAATTCAATGACTGCGCGATAGGATGCCCCCATTTCAAATTTGGCCAATGAACCGGTAATTCCACCTGGCAATCCGGGCGTGAATGCTATCGCATTGGATTTCAGTTGAGAGATGGGAACAGTAACAATTACTTTATTCGCCTGATAGGTTGATCCGTCTTTAGCCGTCAACACAATAGGATCAGCGCTGTAGTTAATCGATACAATAGGCGTATTGATGTTAACCAATGATTGAACATTACTGAAACGGGATATCAGCACATCATGCATCGGATTGGCCTTCAATACCATTACTTTACCGTCATTCTGGATTAGCGCAGCTTCCTGGGCCCACGCTCCCACCCCGCCTTGCTCGTTGGTTGCTCCCCGCTTGTTGCCCACGAGCGCGTTGAGCACACCATTCACACGCGGGTTGATGCCTGAAGCTGTAATCGCCTGCTGAACGGTGCCTGTGTTGCTGGCAAAGCTGCGCAGGTTGGTTGCAAAGTTTTTGGCGGCAACAAAGTCTGCGTCACCAGCCCAATCCGTTTCCAACTTTGACAGATTATCAATTACATAGTTATTGGGAAGGGCTGTATTGTCAAGGGTAACCAGACCATAGGCAGTGTAGACTTTGCCCATGATGGAGTCGCTACCCACGATGGTCTGGGCACCAAGCTCGACCGGGAAATCAGAGCTCATGTCTTGTAACCGCGGGTATTGGTCCACCGATTGATTGCGCAAGGACCGCACCCGTCCACCCAACTGATCACGGGCTTCAAAAATGGTCACCTTGATGCCTTTGGACCGGAGAATATCTGCCACGTATAAGCCTGATGCACCGGCGCCAATTACTGCAACAGTGCCACTGTAGGCAACTTCGGGACCGGGATCTTTAGGGCTGCATGAAGAAATCAGGGAAGGCATAAGCATGCTTCCGGTTAACCCCCAACCCAAACGTTCAATTACTTCCCTACGGTTCACAGTGTAAAATTAGCGGGGAAAGATACGCAGGACCCGCCGGGAATGAAAATCCGGATTAGCCCGGAGGGCCCTTTATCGGGTCAGAATGACGCTATTTCTGGTATCTTGCATGTATGCAAGCCACAGATCACATCACTCTCCAACCCCTCAAAGTGGTCATTCTGGGGCCGGAATGTACTGGTAAAACTGATCTCTCAAATTTTCTGGCCAACCACTACAACACCAGTTGGGTGCCCGAGTATGCGCGGGCTTTTCTAAACAAACTCAACCGGCCATATGAACTATCCGACTTAATCAAAATTGCGCATGGACAGATTCGGCTGGAAGAAGAATGGATCCAAAACGCTAATCAACTACTGGTTTGTGATACCAACCTGATGGTGATCAAAGTCTGGAGTGAAGAAAAATTCGGACACTGTCCTGAAGAAATCATCAACGTGATGAATAGCCGTCACTATGACCTGCAGTTGTTGACCAACGTTGATATTCCCTGGGAAAACGATCCGCAGCGGGAACATCCCACCCGACGCGACTATTTCTGGAAACGCTATCGCGAAGAAACTGCACGAACCGGAGTGCCTACCGTTGAAATTTCAGGGCCGCGTGAACAACGGCAACAGACGGCCGTACAGGCAATCGACAAAATTCTTCAAAGGAAAGTTAGTTCATGAGCAACCCCTATGCTGTATTGCAAATTCGGGATTTCCGGCTTTTCATCAGTGCACGGTTTTGCGTTACGTTGGCTATTCAAATGCAAGCCCTGGTCGTGGGCTGGCAGGTATATGAGATTACCAAGGATGCACTCTCGCTTGGCTTGATTGGTCTGGCTGAAGCCCTGCCCTCCATTGTTGTATCTCTTTATGCTGGACATCTTGCTGACGTGGTGCAGCGCAAGCGCATTATTGTTATCACGCTGGCCACCCTGGTACTTTGTTCTGTTGGCTTGCTGTTCTTTACCCTGGATGTTGGTGCCTTTCTACTCGCCGAAGGAGTCTATCCAATCTATGCAGTCATCTTTGTAAGTGGTATCGCCCGGGGATTTATTACTCCCGCAATTTTCTCTTTCATGCCGCAGTTGGTGCCTCGTGAACTATTTCAAAATGCCATCTCATGGAACAGCACCCTTTGGGAAATGGCATCCATTGGCGGGCCACCCATCGGCGGTCTAATCTATGGCGTGTTTGGCGTTACCGCTGCATACGCCATCGATGCTTCATTAATGATCACCGGACTCATCCTCGCTGCCATGGTAGCCTCTCGTCCTTTGCCGGAAGTCAGCGATGAGCAAGGTATTGTTGAGAAAATCAAAGCAGGATTAAAATTTGTGATCGCCAATAAGCTCATATTAAATGCCATTAGTCTCGATCTCTTCGCTGTCCTTTTTGGCGGAGCGGTGGCCTTGCTCCCGATCTTCAGCGATCAGATCCTGCATGTAGGATCCCTTGGATTAGGATTCCTGCGTTCAGCCCCAGGTATGGGCGCACTGGTAATGGCCATCTACCTGACCCATAATCCCATTCGCAAGAGCATGGGCAAGATTCTTTTGTATGCCGTAGCCGGATTCGGCTTGTGCATGATCGGCTTCGCCCTCTCCCGTGAATTCTGGTTATCCATGGTCTTGCTCATCCTCAGTGGGGGGTTTGATTGTATTAGTGTAATTGTACGGGGCACCTTGTTGCAAACTTTAACGCCCGAAAACATGAAGGGCCGGGTGTCCGCCGTTAACAATATCTTCATCGGGTCTTCCAACGAAATTGGCATGTTTGAGTCCGGCGTCGCAGCTCGTTTGCTGGGTGTGGTGCCATCCGTGATCTTTGGCGGATTAATGACCCTGGTGGTGGTTGGATTCACGGCATGGAAAGCACCTACTTTGCGCAAACTTCAAAAAGTACATTAACTCAGTATGCAAATCTCCATCAATACCCCTGCATTACTTTTTCCGGCGATCACCTTGATGATGCTGGCTTACACCAACCGTTTTCTGGGTTTGGCAACGCTGGTCCGAAAACTACATCAGCAATACAAGGAATCGAATGTCGACAAAGAGCTGGTGAAGGAACAAATTGTAAACCTGCGCCGCCGGCTTAACTAGGTAAAGCAAATGCAGGCCAGCGGCATCTTTGCCTTGTTTCTTTGTGTTCTTTGTATGCTGGCCGTGTACTTCGAGCAGGAAGGACTTTCTTATGCGCTGTTTGCGATGAGCCTGCTTGTTCTACTACTTTCACTGGGGCTCTCCCTCAACGAAATTTACCTCAGCACACGGGCGCTGGAGATCGAACTCAAAGACATGGAATAGACCACTTTCCCTTGCTGGGATTTTCCTACCTTCCGTGAAGAAAAGAAAATCCCATGTCAACGCGCCGCTCTTTCTTTCGTAAATCCATCGGGATTGCTACTGCAGCATCCCTGGCCTCTTTGTCCACCGAAGCCCTGGCAGAGGATGTTTCCGACGCGCTGTCATCACTCAATTCATTGTCGCCTGCTGACGCTGCCAACGATGAAGACCTGTGGTCGCGGATGGCCCAGGCCTATACCGTGAGCCCGAATATCCTCAACCTCAACAACGGCGGGGTTAGTCCGCAGCCGAAAGTTGTGCAGGATGCTGTAGACAGATATTATCACCTGAGCAATGAGGCGCCGACATATTATATGTGGCAAATTCTGGACCGAGGTCGTGAGCCCCTGCGTCACAAGCTTGCCGACCTGGCAGGAGTTTCCGCTGATGAAATTGCAATCAACCGCAACACGACCGAGGCTTTGGGTACATTCACATACGGCATTGATCTTAATCGCGGGGATGAGATCGTGATGACCCGACAGGATTATCCCAATATGATCCACGCCTGGAAGCAACGTGAAATTCGCGAAGGCATAAAAATCAACTGGATCAACATCAACTTGCCGGTAGACAACGACGATGTCGTGCTGAAAGCCTATATCGATGCGACAACATCCAAAACAAAAATCTGGCACATCACGCACCTCATGACCTGGACAGGGCAAATACTGCCTGCAGCCAAACTATGTGCAGAAGCCCGCAAGCGCGGCATCATCAGCATTGTAGATGCGGCTCATTCCTTTGCACATATCAACTACAAGATTTCCGATTTTCAATGCGACTATTTCGGTACATCCCTGCATAAATGGTTGTGCGCACCTTTTGGAACGGGCATGATGTACGTACGCAAGGACCGTATTGAAAAAACCTGGCCACTGTTTTCCACCGACAAGCCCCAAAGTCCGGATATCAGGAAGTTTGAGGGGCTGGGTACCCGTTCCTTCGCACCGGAGCAGGCCATCGGTCAAGCTATCGACTTTCACCTCGCCATCGGAGCCCAGCGAAAACAGGAGCGGCTCCACTACCTCAAAATGTATTGGTGCACGGCTGTGACGCGCAATCCACGTGTCAAATTGCACATTTCACTCAAACCTGAATACTCCTGTGCACTCGGCACCTTCAGCATTGATGGTATGACATCCAATGACGTCGGATTAAAACTGATGACCGATTACAGTATTCACACCACCACCATCAATTGGGAAAACGTCAGCGCTGTGCGTGTGACTCCTCACGTGTACACCACCACCAAAGACCTGGACCGTTTGATTGAGGCTGTGGCCAGGATCGCAGCCTCCTGACCATTCATCACAATCTCTCCCGGCGGGAAGCATGTTTGGGTTAGAGTGTTTATCTTACTACACACTTGCCAATCTGTCACCAATGCGATACATACTCTTTGCGACCGTGCTGATAATAGCCGGTTGTACCCAAAAGCCGGACAACTCCGTTTCAGGACTTCAACAACGAGTTGAAATCACACGCGATGTCAATGGCATCAATCATATCGTAGCCCAAAACGAACATGATCTTTTTTTCGCGCAGGGATATGCTGCCGCGACAGACAGGTTGTTTCAATTCGAAGTATGGCGCAGACAGGCAACTGGTACGGTAGCTGAAATTCTGGGGCAGCGTGAAGCCAAACGCGATATCGGTGCCCGGCTTTTCCACTTTCGTGGCGACCTGGATAAGGAACTAAACCACTACCACCCGCACGGCAAAGACATCATCACCGCATTTACAGACGGGGTGAATGCACGGATTGATGAAGTCTTGGCTGATACTTCCCTCCTCCCGTTAGAATTTAAATGGTTGGGCATTGTGCCTCAGCATTGGACCCCCGATGTGGTAATCTCACGACACCAGGGACTGTTGGGCAACCTTCCCGATGAAGTAAACCTGGGACGTGCCATTGCCGTGCTCGGTCAGGAAAAGGTAAAAGACATTGTGGTTTTCGAACCGGGAGAACCCGACATCGCGCTACATCCTTCCATCAATAAAGAAGCACTCAAAGACAGCATCATCTCGATATATAATACCTATCGGCGCCCCCTTCGCTTTCTGCCCGAAGACCTCATTGCTTCTGCGAATCCTGATCCAAAACAAGTAGCCAGGCTAAATAAAGAGGATGCGACACAGGATGAAGAGTTGCTGGCTTTGCCGAAAGAAACGATCGGAAGCAACAACTGGGTGGTAAGTGGTAAACTGACAAAGTCAGGTCACCCCATCCTTGCCAATGATCCACACCGCACCATCGTTGCGCCATCACTCCGCTATATGGTGCATCTGAAAGCACCGGGGTGGAATGTGGTTGGTGGCGGTGAGCCAACCATTCCCGGTATCTCCATCGGCCACAATGAGTCTGGCGCATGGGGCCTGACCATTTTTGCAATCGACGGTGAAGACCTGATGGTCTATAAACTCAATCCAGCAAATAGCAACCAGTATTGGTATAACGGCGCCTGGGAAAATATGCAATCTGAGCAGGACACCATCCAGGTTAAGGGTTCAGAACCGATTGCCATCACGCACCGGTTTACCCGACATGGGCCAGTGACGTTGGTGGATGAAAAGAACCTGGTTGCTTATGCGGTCAGATGCGCCTGGCTTGAGCCAGGTGGCGCTCCTTACCTCGCCAGCCTGCGGATTGATCAGGCTACCAACTGGAATGAATTCAGGGAAGCCTGCTCTTACAGTCATATCCCAGGTGAAAATATGATTTGGGCTGATACCTCCGGAAATATTGGGTGGCAGGCCGTGGGAATCGCGCCCGTCCGACACTGGTCCGGATTGGTGCCTGTGCCAGGCGATGGGACTCATGAATGGAATGGATACCTGCCCATCGGTGAACTACCAAACATCGCCAATCCTGAAAAAGGATTTTGGGCTACTGCCAATGAGAACAATATTCCCTCAAACTACAATCATCGCGAAGCTGTTGGTTGGAGCTGGGCTGATCCTTATCGTGTCTCCCGCATTAATGAAGTGTTGGGCAACGCAAAATCTATGACCCAGGAAGAATTGATGAAACTTCAGTTTGATTACCTCTCCCTGCCAGCCAGAGAATTGGTTCCACTACTATCTTCTGTTAAGGCAGACAACCCTACGGCTGAGCAGGCACGTCAACTGCTGCTTCAATGGAATTTTGTTATGGACAAAGACTCACCGGCAGCAGCCATCTACATGGCCTGGGAGAAAAAACTTTCGCGCTCCCTGTACTTTGAGGCGGTGCCTGAAGTCACGCGAAAACACATTCGCTCAGTGGCATTGAGTCGGGTCATTGACTGGCTCCAACATCCCGAAAAACACTGGAAGAAAGGTGCAGCTGAAATGCGAAATCAATTATTGATCCTCAGCCTGAACGAAGCAGTGAAGCAACTCACCGATAAACTGGGTGCGGATCTTACCCAATGGAAATACGGACAGGCCAATTATCATCATGTTTTGATCAAGCACCCGATGAGCAATGCCGTGAACGATGCTGCCCGCAAAATCCTTGAGGCAGGACCTGCACCACGGGCGGGCAATGCCTCAACGCCGGGCATGACCACCAATAGCGATAATCAGTCAGCCGGAGCCTCCTTCCGAATGGTTGTGGACGTTTCGAATTGGGACGGTGCGATGTTTACCAACACCCCCGGACAAAGTGGAGACCCCAAAAGTCCGTATTATCGGAACCTGTTTGACCGTTGGGCCAATGACCAGCATTTTCCCGTGTACTTCACACCAGAAAAAATTGCCACTTCCGCAGCTGATCAAAAGACGCTAACGCCGCGCTAGGTTCAGATGGCTGCAAGCGCAGCATCATAGTTTGGCTCCTGCCCGATAGCGGGGACCAGCTCATGGTACTTTACTTTACCATCGCCACCCACCACAACAACGCAACGTGCCATCAGTCCGGCCAGCGCTCCGTCAGTCATTTCAATGCCGTATGATTTTGTAAAGCCACGACTGCGGAAATCAGACAAGGTGATTACTTTGTCAATTCCTTCCGCACCGCAAAAGCGCTTCATGGCAAACGGGAGATCTTTGGAGATACAAAGTACAATCGTGTTGCTAAGGGTACTCGCACGCTTGTTGAATTCACGCACGGAGGTTGCACACACACCTGTATCGATGCTGGGAAATATGTTCAATACAACATTCTTGCCTGAGAAAGTTTTTAGCGATACATCTTTCAGATCGTTGCTGGTCAATTGAAAATCAGGAGCCGAGCTTCCGACCGGCGGAAGGCTACCAGTAGTATTTACAACAAGTTCACCAAGTTTAGTCTGTGCCATGGTTGATAGGGTTATAAACAAATTAACAAAAGGTCATCGGATTCGTTCTGAGTCGCGGACTAATTTTTCGTCGCTGCGGATAAAACGGTTTGCAATCAGGTTGGAGATCATGGCAACGGCAGGCAGGTAAAGACCAAGTCCATAGGAACCTGGTGTCGGGTTGCTGGTGATCAGGCCATTTGAAAAATATACTGCGACGCCTAACGCGCCGGTCATCACCAGAGAATTCAGCGCACCCATCTTTAACTGTAACAGGCGGTTTTCAAATTTACCAATCTCAATAATGGCTAACGTGGCCGCTGCAACGGCTAAGGTGCCACACCATACATAGGGGAAATACGTTGCCGTATCCATGCTGCCGGTACGGGTGAGCAAATACAGGGGATAAAACACCTTATACGTTCCATCGTCGGTGGCCGTCCAGATAGGGAAGAAAATCATCAGGATTGAACACCCGGCTGTAACGCCCAGGAATATTGTCTGCTTTCTTTGCCACATAACAGGGTTGCGCTAACTTCGTCAAGTCAAAAGTAGGAATTTTTAACACGCCACCATGAAAACCGCATACATCGTAGACGTATTGCGCACGCCCATAGGAAAGTATGGTGGCGCCCTGGCCTCCATTCGTCCGGATGATCTTGCGGCTACCGTGATCCGCGAGCTCATGGCGCGAAATACAACCATCGATCCTCAGGTCATTGAAGAAGTAATTTTCGGTGCCGCCAATCAATCGGGTGAAGACAATCGCAACGTAGCGCGAATGGCTTTGCTGTTGGCAGACCTTCCCGAATCTATCGGCGGAGTCACCGTCAATCGACTGTGTGCCTCAGGGCTACAGGCCATCACGCAGGCGGCGCAGGGCATTCAGACCAATCATGGCGCAGCGTTCATTGCGGGTGGTGTAGAAAGCATGAGCCGGGCACCGTATGTGATCAGTAAATCAACAGCGGGATTCACCCGAAATCAGGAGATGGCGGACACCACCATAGGCTGGCGTTTTACCAATCCCGAATTGGCCAGGCGGCACTATCCATACAGCATGGGCGAAACTGCTGAAAATGTTGCTGCCAAGTGGAACATTTCAAGGGCTGAACAAGATCAGTTTGGATTGAACTCTCAGGAGAAGTACTTCCGCGCAGAGTCAGCAGGACTCTTCAAGGACGAACGGATTGCGCTTACTCTACATCAAGGCAAGACACCGGTTGTCATCAATACCGATGAATATCCGCGCAAGACAACCCTGGAAAAACTCGCTGCACTAAAGCCTGCCTTCAAAGCAGATGGTACCGTCACCGCAGGCAATGCGTCAGGCATTAATGATGGTGCGGCAGCGACGTTACTCGCGAATGAAGACATACTCAAGCAATTCAATCTCAAGCCCATGGCCAGGGTCGTTGCCAGCGCTGCGGCCGGCGTGAATCCGGCATTCATGGGTATAGGTCCTGTGCCAGCGGTGCGCAAAGCATTGCAACGGGCTGGTCTTAGCCTCAAAGACATTGATCTGATAGAATTGAATGAGGCATTCGCTGCACAAGCGCTGGCCTGCATCCATGATCTTCAACTTAATCCCGAGTTGGTCAACGTAAACGGTGGCGCCATCGCCATCGGACATCCGCTGGGATGCAGCGGCGTTCGCATCACAGCCACCTTACTTCATGAACTTGCCCGTCGAAAGGGGAGATATGGTCTGGCTACCATGTGCGTAGGCGTAGGTCAGGGCGTTGCTGTCATTTATGAAAACCTGCGGCGCTGATATCCCATGCGCTACTTCTTCGAAATAACATATAGCGGTAGCAATTACCATGGTTGGCAAAGTCAGCACAATGCCGTTGGTATTCAGCAAGTGGTGGAAGAAGCCCTCACCCGCCTGCTTCGGGCAAAAACTGAAATTGTTGGAAGCGGTCGCACCGACACCGGCGTTCATTGTGTTCAACAGTTTTTTCACACCGACATTGAAAAGCCTATTGTGGAAGACGAGTTGGTGCTGCGCCTGAATGCTTTATTGCCCCGCGACATTGCCATCCGTAGCATTCGCAAAGTTAAGTCAACCGCAAGCGCACGCTATGACGCGCGTGAACGGACCTACCATTATCACATCACTCGGGTAAAAGATCCACTCCGGGTGGGACGGGCGTTTCACTTTTTTAAGCCAATTGATAAGCGAACCCTGGACCAGGCAACTGCGTTATTGCTGGGGTCACATGATTTTGAGTGTTTCAGCAAGGTGAAAACAGACGTAAACCACTTTAATTGTACCGTTCGTCAGGCCGTATGGAATCAAAAAGGCGATTCGCTCGTTTTTACGATTACCGCCAACAGGTTTTTGCGGGGCATGGTGAGGGCCGTGGTGGGCACCCTGTTGGACGTGGGCACCGGAAAGATCACCGTGGATGAGTTTGCCGGAATATTACGCAGCAAAGACCGCCGAAAGGCAGGAATGAATGTTCCCCCCGAGGGTTTGTACCTGATGAAGGTAAAATATCCCGCGGGCGTGTTTATAAAGTAAATCGTTCAGACAGGATTCATGGAGCAAGAAAAAGTAAGCAGCGGGAATATCATCGATTTTCAGGTGCTCCGCCGTATCCTGCAGTTTATCAAGCCGTACCAGGGGCGGTTTTACACGGTCATTTTGCTCACGGTGGTCCTTGGATTTCTCTCGCCCGTGCGTGTGGCTATCACCCAGCTGATTCTCGATGACTTTGTTGCCCAGGGCAACTATCAGATGATGCTCAACTTCACCCTTCTCCTCCTGGGGCTATTAATCTTCCAATCCGTACTACAATATATACACACCTACATCTCGGGAAGAATCGGGCAATATGTTATTCGCGACATCCGGATTCAGCTATATCAGCATATCCTGCGGTTACGGCTACGCTTCTTCGACAAGACTCCCATCGGTCGTCTCGTAACTCGCACCATTTCAGATGTTGAAACACTCGCCGATGTATTCAGTGAAGGGCTGGCCGCCATGCTGGCTGACCTGCTGCAAATCACGTTTATCCTGGCATTCATGTTTTATACGAACTGGAGATTATCGTTGGTAAGCTTATCCTGTATCCCTTTGATGTTTCTGGCTACCTATATTTTTAAGGAGAAGATCAAAGTAGCCTTCAATGATGTACGCAATGCGGTGTCAAATCTTAACTCCTTTGTTCAGGAACACATCACCGGAATGAACATTGTGCAGATCTTCGGAAGCGAAAAGCGGGAATACGCCAAATTCAAGGAGATCAACAAAGACCATCTCGATGCCAACATGCGCTCGGTACTGTACTACTCAATTTATTTTCCTGTGGCGGAGATTATCGCAGCCATGGGTATTGGCCTGATCATGTGGTATGGTGCCAAGAGCGTGCTGAATATGGAAGAAACCGGTATCACCATCGGTACCCTGACCGCATTCATTATGTACATCCAGATGTTCTTCAGGCCAATCCGGATGATTGCCGATCGGTATAATACCCTGCAGATGGGCATTGTGAGCTCTTCCCGGATTATCAATCTGCTGGACAGCCAGGAGCATCTGATGGAAAACGGAACGCATGCGCCTGATCATATCGATGGTGATGTACAATTTGATCACGTGTGGTTCGCGTATAAAGATTCTGACTACGTCTTGCGAGACATTAACCTTCACATTTCTCCGGGAGAGACCGTGGCCCTTGTTGGTGCTACCGGTGCGGGGAAATCATCAATCATTAACCTGCTCAACCGTTTTTATGACATCAACCGCGGCGCCATACGGGTTGACGGGGTCGATTGCAAAGACTATGACCTGGGAACCCTCCGACGAAGTATTGGTCTGGTACTACAGGATGTTTTCTTGTTCTCGGATTCCATCCGGAATAACATCACCCTGGGCAATGCTGATGTCACCGATGAAATGATCTGGCATGCAGCTGACCTGGTCGGTGCCAGAACTTTTATCGAGCGCCTGCCTGGTGGCCTGGACTATAATGTTATGGAACGTGGCGCTACCCTTTCTGTGGGCCAACGTCAATTGCTTTCCTTCATCCGGGCCATGGTATACGATCCACGCATCCTGATCCTCGATGAGGCAACTTCATCCGTCGACACCGAAACGGAACAACTTATTCAGGCAGCCATTGGTAAAATGATGAGTCATCGCACTTCCATTGTCATTGCTCACCGGTTGTCCACCATCCAAAAGGCTGACAAGATAATCGTGATGGACAAAGGCGAAATCAAGGAATCTGGACGCCACGACGAGCTACTGGGCCAGGAGGGCTTATACGCCCAATTACACAAAATGCAGTATAAGGAGGTCATGTGAGGCGAAACCGTTCGTAAACGGGCAAAACCCTTATATTTGCTTTAATGCGCGCCCTCTTCATATGTCTGGTTGGCTCCTTTCTGCTGCTGGGAGGTCCTGAGGCTTTGGCTCAGGTCCGAAAAAGTCCTAAAAGCTCCGGTTTTCGCGCTCCCATCGTAACCGGAAATAAGCGCCGGATTTTGTGCCCCATTTTTATAGCAGAACGATACCCTTATCAGGGAATTGGCGTGAAACTGGGTGACCCATTTGCGCTGACCTATAAGTTCTACGCCAACAAACACTTTTCGTTCGCCGCCGATGTGGGAAAGGCTGCCAGCGGCCTCTACAACCAATATTACAAAGGTGCATTCAAGTCGTATCTGCCTGATACCCTATCGGCCAAACAGAGCATTACATATCTCACCCACAAGGCACTATCTGATTGGTTTATAGAGACCAAATTCCTTTACCAATGGGATGCAGACAAAATATCGAAAGGATTGCAACTCTATGCCGGCCTGGGTTGGCAATGGCGAAACACGACCATTGAATACGACTATAACTTTGACGATCGTTCCAAGAATTTTGACGAAGGTAAGTTTGGAAAGCTCCGTGAAACCCGCTTTACCTATGGCCCCGTTGTCGTGCTGGGATTTGAATACTCCTATTTCTCATTGCCTCTTTCCGCATTTATCGAAGTGGAGCTATTCACAGACGCACTGATTGATCCCGGGTACCACCGATTCCAGGGCGGTGTAGGACTGAGGTACGTGTATTGAGTTACCATTCATGCGCCAAACTACGCTTTGTATACTCGCCTCCTGCTGGCTGCTGACCAGTTGTTCCTTTGAAAAATTGTATCAGGCACAAATGGCCAGGGCGCATGCTCCCTATGAGGTAATGGACTTTCATGCCCTGACCCAGCGGTACATGAAAAAAGAAAAGGTCAGCCCGGTAGAAGGGATTTACTCTGTTTCCGGTGTGGTGACCAAAAAAGGTAAGGCCCTGCTTGGAAGTGCTGAAAAAGAAAAAGTAACAGATCGTCGGGATAACTACGCACAGGTTGCGATTCTGGCCGACGGAGGTGATACCGGACGTGACTTCATTGAAGTCTCCTTAAACAAAACCTATTTGCCACGGTATCCGGTGATCGGAGAATTTACCCGTGCTTCCGGTGGCAACATTTTGGTGTACAAACACCTCGAAGCCCACGAAAAAAGTTCTTCGTACACTTTTACCTATGATGCCAATGGTGATATGCTGGAGGGCATTCGTGTAGAAACTGAAGGAAACACCACGGTCACCTATAAGCTGACATACGTCAAAGTTTATCCCAAGAACTAACGGTCGGCTTCGTCAGCCACCATCTGCTTTTCATACAGGTCGCTATACACGCCACCTAGCGCCAACAACTCATCGTGGGTTCCCTGCTCCGCCATCACTCCATCGTTGAGCACCAGAATCTTATTGGCCAGTTTCGCTGACGAAACCCGGTGTGAAATAATTAATGTTGTCCGGCCCTTCATCACAGACTTGAGGCTGTTCAAAATTGTGTTTTCGGTTCTGGTATCTACTGCCGACAAAGCGTCGTCCAGCATGAGGATTTTGGGCTCCCTGACAATCGCTCGCGCCATCGAAATACGTTGTTTCTGGCCTCCTGACAAGGTAATTCCGCGTTCCCCGACCCGGGTGGCAAAACCCTGGGGAAAGTCGATGATGTTTTGATACACATCAGCCGCTCGTGCCGCCTGAAACACCTTTTCTTCATCAATGGTCTCCAGCCCAAAAGCAATGTTGTTATAGATAGTGTCGCTGAATAGAAACACATCCTGTGGCACATAGCCGATTTGCCGTCGCAAGTGTGTGAGGTCAAATTGCTTGATCGGCAACCCATCAATCCGGATCTCTCCTTCGGATACATCGTACAGGCGGGTGATTAGATTCGAAACCGTGCTCTTACCTGATCCTGTGCTTCCAATAATGGCCAGCGATTCACCCGGCTCAATAGAGAAAGAAATCTTCTTCAGGGCCTGTATGCCGGTATCCGGATACGTGAAGGAAACCTGATCGAATTCAATTTTTCCGGAAATATCTCTGGTTTCGGCGCCTGATACCAAGTCAGACTGAGTACGCATAAATTCGTTTATCCGACCCTGCGATGCCTCCGCTCGCTGCACCTGGCTACTGGTCCAGCCGAGCGATGCCACCGGCCAGGTGAGTAGGTTCACATAAATGATAAACTCAGCGATGTTGCCAAAGGTCAACGCACCATTGATTACCTCCACGCTGCCTTCGTATACGGTGAGGATAGTGCTCAGTCCGATCAGACCCAGCATCAACGGGAAAAACAAAGCCTGAACGCGGGTGAGTCTGAGCGATTCGCGTTTGTATTGCTCATTCTCCATGGAAAACCGGCGGGCAGAGTCTTCTTCCCGGTTAAATGATTTAATCACCCGTATTCCGGAGAATGCTTCCTGCACAAACGTACTGAGCCGGGACTGGCTCTTTTGAATTTCCTCGGAACGACGCTCAATGATATTATTCACATAGTAAATGCTGAAAGACAGCAACGGGAGCGGGATGAGGGCAAATAAAGTCAGCTTAACACTGATCATAAACATCACCGGTATCAACATGAAGAACAGTGTGAATAACTGCAACCCGTACATGATGGAAGGGCCCAGGTACATCCGCACACGACCCACATCTTCAGATATGCGATTCATCAAATCACCCGTATTATTACGGCGATAAAAACTCAACGGCAAAGACTGGTAATGCTGAAAGATGTCATTCTTCATATCAAACTCTATCCTTCGGCTCATTACGATGAGGGTCTGCCGGACAAAATACAGGAACAGTCCACGCAACAGGGCCATGGCCAGAATCAACATGGCATAGAGCACAATACCCCGGGCAAAAACTGCAAAAAAGTCGGCCTGCGCTGAAGTGCCGGACATGGACCGGTATACCTGAATGTTATTGATCACCAGATCAATTGACTCCCGCACCAATTGGGCGGGTACAATCTGGAAGATGTTGGAAATTATGACAAAAACGAGTCCCCAGAACAGGTGCCATTTATACCTGAAGAGATATGGATTAAGCCTGGAGAGTTCTTTCATGGGTATGCCCCGTATGAACGCGGTTTGGGAATTTTAGTTCAAAACAACCATATATCACCCACAAAATGTAACTTTGTCCCGTTCTTTTTTACCGTTCCTTGGCATGCTGAACCGACGTACACTCCGCATCAAAATAATGCAAAGCCTGTTTGCCTACGAACAGTGCAAAGAAGCCGAGTACCTGTTATCGCAGGATTACATTGATACGTTTTTTCAGCCGGACCTCAATTCCATGAAGGTTCAGGACAAAAGCCTGCTCAAGGGCCAACGTTCCACTGCCCTCCAACGATTCGAAAAAGCCTTTAAGGGCGAGGCTGTTCCAGAAGCCGCAGACCCCCGTGTGGGCCAGGCCGTTGATGAGTCCCTGGAGCAATACAAAAAACATACAAAGAAAGACTTTGACTTCTTCCGCAAGAACATTGTAAGCGATGTTGAGAAAATAAGCGGCTATTACCACAGCCTATTAAACCTTATCCCAGCCCTGGCAACCATTGCTGCCCAGGATAAGAAAGTCAAGACCTCACATTTTACTGATCACCCGTTTGTTATCGCATTGCGAAATAATGAGGAACTCCGTAAAGAAACACTTCGCCGAGGTGGTTCCTGGGATCAGCGCATGGATGTGGTGAAGAGTTGGTGGAAAGACTGTGTAAAAACCGATGCCGAAGTGCTGAAATACCTTGCCCTTGAAACTCCGGATACTGAGGCCGGTAAGGGGTTTATGAAGCACCTGATCCGAAAGGTCATATTGGGCGAAACAGCCATTAATTCCTTTTTCGAAGAAGATGACCTGCGCTGGGCAGAAGACCATGAAATCGTAAAAAGCCTTGCTGACAAAACGCTGAAGTCACTCGATGAGGATGCGAAAACCATTGAGCTGCAAAAACTTTCGCTCGATTGGGATGAAGACAAGAATTTCATTGAAAAATTGTTTGCAGCCACGACGAAGCTCGAACCTTACTATCACGAACTTATCGCCAGCAATACCAAAAACTGGGAGGTGGATCGCTTGCCCCTGACCGATCAGATTATTCTGCTCATGGCCATGGCTGAACTTACCACCTTTCCGAATATCCCGGTGAAGGTAACCATTAACGAATACATCGAACTTGCCAAGCAATACAGCACACCCAAGAGCAGGCAATTTATTAACGGCATCCTCGACGTCATCGCCAAAGAACTTAAGGCTACCGGCAGGATTAAGAAGAGTGGACGCGGTTTAATTGACAATAAATAGCGCTGTGCGAGTCTCAGGCGAATATTTTATCTTTGTCCCCTAGCCAATAGTACCATGAGCAAGAAAAGCAGCAATACCCTCATCGCCTTCCTGGCCGGCGCTGCTGCCGGAGCCATTTTGGGCGTTCTCTACGCACCCGATAAAGGATCGAATACCCGTGAAAAACTTTCGTATCGGTTAGACAAGTACAAGAAAATCCTGGAGGACTTTTTGGAAGACCTCGTTTCCGGCAAAGACACACCGTTGACGACAGAGGCCAAGTCGCAGGGGCAGAAAGTAGTTTCTGAAGCAAAAGGAAAGGCTGAGCGGCTCCTGGAAGACGTTGATGAATTGCTGGCACAGATTCGCGGAAACCAGAAGAGTTAATGTTTTGTTAACGACTCAACAATCCATTATACAGTTACTTATTTTTGAATTGCGCTAATTAAATCAATATGAAAAAAACCATTTATCTGATGCTACTGGTGGCCGGGACCACCTTTCTCGTATCTGCCTGCAAAGACCGCGCCTCCGAGAAGCGCATTGCTGAGTTGGAAAGCCGACTGTCTCAACTGGAATCAGGAAAGACCAACGCCACTGCCCAGCCTACCACCAATGCACCCGCCACACAACCTGATGTAAAGCCTGAGGGGCCATTGCCAACTGCGGCTTTTGAAGTAGTGGATCATGATTTCGGCAGCGTGAACGAAGGTCAGAAAGTAAGCTATACGTACCGCGTAAAAAATACCGGCCAAGCTCCCTTGATTATCCAGAACGCACAACCTTCTTGTGGTTGCACAGTTCCCAAGTGGACAAAAGAACCTATTCCGGTGGGCGGCACTGGTGAAGTAACCGCTGAGTTTGATACCAACGGCAAACCAGGTGTCAACAACAAGACCATCACGGTAACTTCCAACACGTGGCCTACTACCACTACGTTGCGATTCAAAGCCATGGTGATTCCCCGCACACAATCAACCGGCCCTACAAAATAATCCAGCCTGCCCAGGCTCAGAAGTCCCGGCATAAACCGGGACTTTTTTGTTTCCGACAACTGATCCAAATGCACTAACTTTGACCATATAACACTATCTAACCATGATTTATTCAATTCTTTTACAAGCCCAAAACAGCATCGTACAGCAAATGATCTTTATTGGCGCCATCATAGCTGTGTTCTACTTCTTCATGATTCGTCCGCAACAGAAAAAAGCCAAAGACCAGAAAGTATTTATCGAGGAAATAAAGAAAGGGGATCTCGTTGTTACCATCGGTGGTGCCTATGGTCGCGTGGCTGAGATTGAAGACGATACTTTCATCATCGAATTTGAGCGTGGTGCACGGATTAAATTCCTGAAGACATCGGTTTCCATGGATTCCACCAAAGCCGCCAACGCCAAAAAGACGGCCTGACACTTTGAACTTCTTTCGCGCCATATCCAACCTCCTGCGATTTGATCGCACCAATTGGAAAGTCCTGGCGTTGTGTGTCCTGGCTGCAGGCACCTTTTGGTTGTTCAATGCCCTGAATAAAAATTATGCCACTACGGTCCGGCTGCCATTGCGATTTGAATTCGATGGCAGTCGCTTCCAGGCGGTGGAGCCACTTCCGTCTCAGATAGCCATTAACATCAGCGGTAGTGGCTGGCGGATCATCCGCAACGAATACGGAATAAAAGTACCCGACATCACTATTTCTTTGGAACGCCCCGCCGATGTTCGGAAAATGTCTGCCGCATCACTGCTGCCGGTTATTGCGAGTCAACTGGAAGGCCTTAAGCTGAATTACATGGTGACCGATACCCTGTTTATTCACATTGATCCCATCACCAAACGACATGTAAGGGTTATAGGTGCAACAGATCGTATCTCATTCCGGAAGGGATACGGTGCAACAGGCGAACTTCAAGTTACGCCTGACACTGCAAGCATCACCGGCCCAGCATCTATTATTGCTGCCCTGGGAGACTCCATCGTTCTTCATCCAAAAGCCGAATCGCTGGCTTCGACATTTGCAAAAGACGTATCCTGGTCTGGACCACAGGAATCATTGTTATCGGTTTTCCCAAGCCTGTTTGCGGTACATTTGCCGGTGGATAAAGTGGAGCAGATTTCGATCACTGTTCCACTTCGACTGCCACGGGTGCCAGCCGACTATCAGATTGCCGGAGATAGCATACATGTTACCTGGCAAGTACCCGCCAATCAAATCACTACAACTAATCAGGTCCAGGCCAGGATTGAGTTACCCAGGCTAACATCTGGCGAAACACGCTTTGTTATGCCCTTGCTTTCCGGTCTGCCCGATGGCGCAATGCTCATTCACCTCGACTCCGTACAAATCTCGAGGAACCCGAAATGAACAAGCCGCTTCAAGTTGGAATTACAGGTGGAATTGGCAGTGGCAAAAGCGTCATTTGCCGGATATTTAAGGTGCTTGGCGTTCCTGTATATGACGCCGACCTACGGGCACGCGAACTAATGGAGCATGATCAGACGCTGATCGACTCCATTCGGCAAGCTTTTGGCCCTGCCACATACAAAACGGATGGGGCGCTGGATCGCGTTTTTCTGGCGAAGGTTGTTTTCGGTAATCAAGAAGCACTGGCCCAATTGAATGGGTTGGTACATCCAAGGGTGCGGATAGATTATGAATCGTGGTCAGGTGCCCAATTGGCTCACTATGTTCTCCGGGAGGCGGCCCTGCTCTATGAATCCGGAAGCTATACCACGGTCGAAAAAATGATTGTGGTGACCTCACCCCATGCCTTGCGGATACAGCGGGTGCTGCATCGGGACAAACACCGGTCACGCAAAGACATTGAGGCTATCATTGACAATCAGATGAGTGACGAAGAGAAAAGCAAGCGCGCTGATTTTATCATTCAGAATGATGAGCGACACCTGGTGATTCCGCAGGTGCTAGCCCTTCATCAACATTTTATGACTCAACTGAAATAAGAAGGCGCTGCCCACACGGCCCAGCCATAAGCCGCAAAGCGGATAATCCTTGAAATACAAATAAGTAAGAAGCTGCGGATGGGCAGGTTGACCGATCCGGCCAGCATACACGTAGCAGAAAATGGTACCGGTGTTATCGCTCCGACAAGGACAATATAGAGTCCAAATTTCTTGAGTTGACTGTCGTATTGCTTCAGGTAGCGATCACTGATCCTGCGATAAACATTCGTTTTTGAAAAGAAATGACCAATGTAATATCCTAAGACACCGGCCGCATAGGAAATCAATGTGAGGTAAGTGAGGTTAATTACATACTCCGACAAGATTCCCTTGGATTGCCATATGAGCATAAATAGCTCAGGTGGTAGTATACCAAAAACAATTTCAGATACGGTGAAAATACCCAGTAGCAACGGTAAACGGTCGCCAATGCTATTGATCTCTGCCTGATAGACCTTGATGTCCTCGCTGGCCAGGATATAGGCGGTAAGAATGACACCAAACCAAATCAATCCCCGCAGGAGGTTCTTCCACAAAAAGCTGGATCGTGTTTCTTCCTTTTCCATCGGTTAACGTAAAATCGGGTGACGGGTAAATGGTTTATGCTCATCAAATAATTTGCGGTACGTGATATGGCGCTTGCTTACAAATCCGCCGACCTGTTCAACGACCTGAATCATCTTGGGATTAAAATCTCCTATCCAGTTCATTTCAAAATCCTCATAGGGGAAATGGGCTGATTGATATAATTCACGTGCAGCCATAATCAGCGCACCATCCACGCCCGTACCTTGATGTTCCGGCACAACTCCGAACAATATACCAAATGCCTTCTTATTTGCGCCGGTCAATTTATACCAGAGGAATTTTGCCTTTCCCCATACGTTCAATTTTCCATTGACATGCTTGAAAATCTGATTGATTTCAGGCAGTGAAATAAAAAAGGCTATCGGCTCCTGGTCATAGAAGCCAAACCACAACAGCCGGACATCCAGAATTGGCTTCATTTGTTTCACAATCAGGGACGCCTGCGCGTGCGTTAGTTCCGGATTTTCCGCCCGATTAGCCCACGCGCGGTTATAGACGATGCGGAGGTATTCCGGCAGTTTGTCCAATTCATGCTTACCGAGGTGCCTGAAAGAATACCGGGTATTCTGTGCAATGAGTTTCGCCTTCACAGCCAGTCGTTCCGATAACGGGTCAAGTGTTTTTCTCAGGTAGGTCAGCTGATTGAAATATAACTTAAACCCATACGCTTCAAACAAGGTCTGATAGTAGGGAAAATTATAATTGCATTGATAGTTCGGTTCGTATTGATAGCCTTCCACCAGCAAACCCCACCATCGGTCTCGGTTGCCAAAGTTGATAGGGCCATCCATGGCTTCCATAC
>DNZD01000100.1 GCA_003504855.1 Cytophagales bacterium | reverse complement strand
TAAACTATAATAAACAAAAAGTCGTTAAGGGAGGGTGACCTGAATTAAGTTCCGGTGTCCTTAGCATGGAATAGGCGAAGAACAGTAACTTTGAAGAACCGCATTTTTTAAACTTGGCATGGAGGAAATCAAGAAGCTCACTACACAGGAGAAAGCCCTTCAGATCAACCTGAGTAAGTCCATCTACGGCTCTTTCGCGGAAATCGGGGCCGGGCAGGAAGTAGCAGCCAACTTTTTTAAGGTAGGCGGCGCCTCGGGCACCATCGCAAAGACCATTTCGGCCTACGACATGAAGTTTTCTGACGCCATTTATGGTCAGGGCGAACGCTATGTCTGCGAAGATCGTCTGGTAAAGATGCTGGTGAAGGAATACGACCTGCTTCTGGAACGGCTCCCTCACCGGGCCGCTACGGTCAAGTTCTTTGCCTTTGCCGACACCGTGGAGATTCTTAACTACGATCGCACCAACCAGGGACATGGCTGGGTAGGTCTCCGGTTTCAAACCCATCCAGAAGGTGACTTCAATGAGTGTGTCATTCACGTGAAGATGCACGACAACGACCCTTTGCAACAACAGTTTGCCATTGGTACGGTGGGTGTCAACATGATCTACGGCTGTATGTTTCACTCCGACCCGGAGATCGTGATGATGTCCTTGCTGGATGGCCTGACTACGCGCCGTCTGGAGATTGATATGTTTCGTCTCAGTGGGCCTGACTTCAAGCATGTGGACAACCGGCTATTGGCGTTGAAACTGGTGAAGAATGGATTGACCAAGGCGGCGATGTTCGGTCCGGATGGGACGGTATTGCAGCCTTCCGAGGCCTTGTACAAGAAGAATGTATTGGTATTGAGGGGCCGGTTCCGTCCGGTGACGCACGTGAACGTGGATATGTTGCTGACCTCACGCCGGCATTTCAAGAATGAACCGGATGTGGACAAGTCAAAGATTGTGATGCTCACCGAGCTTACACTAAATGACCTGGGATCGGAGGGCAATATCGATGAGAAAGACTTCCTCTACCGGGCCGATATCATTTGTTCGTTGGGGCAGACGGTACTCGTCTCCAACTATTTTGAGTATTACCGCCTCACCGATTATCTGGCGCGCACCACCAAGGGTCACAAGATCGGGATCATCATGGGTATATATGCGCTGCAGAAGGTCTTTGAAGAGAAGACATATAGCAATTTGCGGGGCGGACTCCTGGAGAGTTTTGCATCCCTGTTTGGCACAAATGTGAAGTTGTACATCTATCCCGCCTGGAAGAAAGACAGTCGTGAGTTGTTCACGCTAAAGGATTTTGAATCGCAGTTGCCAGAGAACACCCGCAATTTGTTCCGTTACCTGATGGATAACAACAAGTTGGAGGATATCCAGGATGCCAACGTCAATAACCTGCACATCATTTCCGATAATGTGTTGGCGATGATCCGCAAAGGCGAAATCGGATGGGAGAAGTTTGTGCCCCACAAGGTTGAATCTGCCATCAAAGAGCACGGTTTATTTGACTATCCCTATCAGAAGGACAGGCATGGGGTGAGTGTGGGAGTTGGTAATTAGAAGTAAGTAGTAAGTAGTAAGTAGTAAGTAGTAAGTAGTAAGTGGTAAGTGGTGAGGTTAGTCAGCTGAGGACATACCGCATAAACATACCTGCATTGGGCTCGAATCCATTTCTGGTATAGAAGTTATACGCCTGCGTGTTGGAAGGAAAGACTTCGAGCAGGATGGCTTTAAACCCATGGGCTTTCTTCTGGAAAAGGTACTGCAGAAAGTGTGATCCAACCTTTTGATTTCGGTACTCTTCCTTGACAAACAACTCATCGACAAACAGAATCTGGCCGCCATATTCATTGCTCCAGTAGGGGATGAGGATCGAATACCCGACCACGGTATCATGACGCAGGAATAGAATGATGCTTCCCTTGTGAGGGTTGCGGGTCAGGTACTCAATGGTTGCCGCAATCTTGTGAGGTTTCATCGGCTGTCCTTCCGGGCTGTGGTCATACAGGCCATGTACCAGCGATTGAAATTCGGCTGCATAGAGCGGTGAATAGGGCTGGTAGTCGATGTTCATCCGGTTATGGAAGAATCGGGGGTAGTTAATCAAAGGGTGCCAAATCCGGTTCAATGTACTCCAACCTTGCTTTGGGGGAATGGTAAATATCTATTTTGTAGTGGGAGTCCATGAGCGCTTTGAAGTTGTTTTTCAATTGCGGGAATTCAGCAATGAATGCTGGAAACGTATTCGTCAGGGACTTGTTCATGAAATGATGTACCGCCTTGATGGCTGCTACCGTAACCGTGTGATTGTATTTATCCTTCAATCCAAGATGCTGTGCAAACGCCTTGATCTGGGCACAGATGCGAATAATGGCCTCCTGTTCTCCGTACCTGGTGATGTGAATCCACGCCAGCCGCAGATGTGCTTCGTGACTAAACAACTTTGGATCCAGTGTACAGTGTTCGAATTGCCATTCGAATTCGTCATCCGTTAGGTGAAGGTGTTTTTCTGTCATGGAGACAAAGATCGGGAATTGTTGGTGACTTTCACTTCAGGCAATCCAGTCTGGATTCCTGGCTTCACCTTTATCCCTTCTTACAGATCAGCCTTCATCCTTTCAAAATAACTCCTCGCTTCGGCGAGAACTTTCGGGGCGAGGATGAAGCCGGAGATCATGGTGGGCAA
>DNZD01000196.1 GCA_003504855.1 Cytophagales bacterium | reverse complement strand
TTAATCGCATCAATGGTAATAGTTCCGTCGCCATTGCCATCTTTTGCCTGGCTGAAGTCGAATCCACCATTGGTCGCAGACAGGATGCGGTCCATTTCCAGGTGAATGGCCAGGTTAACGCCTGCTCCGGAGGTGGCCAATGCTGTACTGTCATTGAACTTCACACCAAACTTTGCGTTGATATTGTGCCAAAAAACGAATGGCGTTGTTCCGGTTGTCCCGGTAATGAGAATGCTCTTTCCATTCATGTCACCTGCTTCGGTGCTGGGAGCCAAACGGAAGCTCACTTTCTCATACTTGCCATTGGGCAGCGTAGTGGAGGTTACCACCTGATCAACAAATGATCCGGCGTTCAGCAGATCTACAATAAAGGGACCTTTCAAACGGGCATCCTTATCGTCTTTAAAGGCAGAGTCTTTCTTAAAATGCTCGTCTTCGTGGTCGAAATCAAATTGAATAGAACGAACATTTACCTTGACTTCGGTAAGTGTTACGGCAGCTGCTTCCCGTCCGCCAATAGTGGTTTTTCCATTGGTGGTGGACGCCGACATAGATACCGAAACCGCACTGGTGGCGGAAGGGTCTGAGTTCTTCGCGCAACCAGCCCACAATAAGCCAAGCACCAAAGCCAAAGACAGATACTTCATCATTTTCATAGTCAAGTTTGTTTATACGTGTGTTTGAATACAGCCCGCTGCGGGCCGGTAACCCAAGAACGAGAACCGAATCACAAAAGTATGAATACCAGGATTTTAAGTGCACACTTCAGTCAAAAATCAGTGAATCACGTATCCCGCCCCCGTGGATGTTCGACGAATGGTCGAAAAGGCCGATCAATGAACGCGAATTAATCTTCGCCTTGCTCCGACAAGCAAGTTACCCGGTTTGGCGGCCACACGTTCACCTTTATTTTATTCAAATCAAAATGCCAGGCCTTCAGGGCGCGCCAGCGTCCCGGGGTCTTTTTCACCAGGGCAACAATACCCGGCATGTCTGCGTCCCCATCCTGACACGTTCCAATGCTGATCTCCTGATCCGGGCTGAGGTTGCGGACCTCAACCGCATCAAGTATAAACAAGCGGCTGTCATCCTGGCGAATGATAAAAAAGATAACTGCGGTTAATCCTTTCTTAAAGACATGGACCTGCTTTTGTTCAGGATCCTCCAAGTCACTGATCACCGTACCCGAAAAGAAAGTATATCCTGACAGTTGGGAGAAGTCTGTTTCAGCTTTGCAGGTCTTACCCACCATTGGTCTCCAGAATGAAGGAGCCAGTTGTTGCGCATACAAAGTCAACGGCATCAGGAAGATCAACAAATAAAGTATCCGGATCATGGTTTGGCTTCATAAACTATTTTGCCGTCCACTACCGTTATCAACACACGGGTTTGGTATGTCTTCATGGGCTCCATTGAAAAAAGATCATCCGACAAAACCACCATATCGGCAAGATAACCAGCGGCCAATCGTCCTTTGTCTGCCTCCTCACCACTGGAATAAGCACCCCCTTCGGTGTAAGCGCGCAACGCATCCGTTATGCGCAATCTTTGCTCCGGTACCCAGCCGCCTTCAGGCAGACCTTCAATGGTCTTGCGGTTAACAGCAGTATGCAGACCCCGGATTGGATTCATGTTGACGCACGCTGGCCAATCACTGCTGAAGACCAGGTGATTTCCCGCCTTCAACTGGGCTGCCCATGCAAAGGAATTTGGCAACCGCTCTTTGCCAATGGCTTTAGCCCATACCTCCACGGTGCCAGGTTCAGCATGGATTGGTTCCATCGAAGGCAATACGCGCAACTTTGAAAAACGAGGTATATCCACCGGTGCAATAGTCTCAATGTGCTCAATGCGGTGCCTCGCACCAGAGCCACTGGCTTTCAATGCAATTTCATAGGCATCCAGTGCTTCACGCACTGCGCGATCACCGATGGCATGGGTAAAAATCTGAAAACCATTTTGGTCAAAGTCCTTCACGAGCTCCTGGTACCTTTCCGTGGGCAACGTAAGCGAACCCGTGGGCAATGCTTCGCCAGGTTTTCCATCGGCATAGGGCTCAAGCATGGCTGCTGTATGCGATTCAATCACACCATCGAGCATGAACTTAACCTGGCGAGCGGTTAGAAACCGGTTATTTCCAATACTGTCTTTCAGGGCCTTATACCGCGCGATGTTCTCTTTCGTGGTAGCTTCCCCCACAGAGAAACAAGCGGCTACCCGAACGGCCAACTCTCCTTGTTGGAGCAATTCCTGATACAACTTTAGCTCTTCTTCGTCACCGCTGGCATTGGCCATGCTGGTTATTCCCAAGGATAATGCGCGTTTCAATCCTAACCTCAGGGCTGTCAACTTTTCTTCTTTGGTGGGTTTTGGAATCCTGGCATCCACCAAGGCCATTGCATGCTCTTTGAATACACCTGTGGGATCACCTTTCTTATCCTTAACCACTTCACCAAATCCATCAAACACTGTGTTCCGGTCGATGCCGGCCGCCCGCAACGCAGCGCTATTGGCCCAAGCGCTGTGCCCATCATAAGCACGAACAAAAACAGGAATCTGTATAGCAGTATCCAGGTATTCCTTCACCGGCAATCCTCCCGTAAACATGGTGTATTGCCAACCCCTCCCTGTAATCCACTTCCGTTCCGGGTGGTCTGCGGAGAATCTCTTGATGCGCCCTACCAGTTCTGAAATCGAGGCTACATCATTCAGGTCAACATCCAGTAATCCCATGGAACCGCCGAGAAAGTGAATGTGTGAATCATTGAATCCGGGTACCATCAACTTGCCGTCGAGGGTTATTGTTTTTGTTTCTGTACCGCGATACACCTCTATGGCTTTTGCAGAACCGACCGCAACAATACGGTTACCCTGAATGGCAATAGCCTCCTCAAACGAAGTGGAATCCGTACCCGTCCATATCTTGCCGCCGGTAAAAATCAGGTCGGCTGCGGGCGGTGATGTGCAACTCAAAATACCCATCAAAAGCAGGGAGCACCAGATCAATGTTTTCATCATGCATGAAGGTTGATGTGAAATTTAGGTACGGGGTTTATAAGGAAACAGAATTGTATGATTTTTCTCATAAAAAATTGCTTTGGTGGCTGATAGCTTGAGCCGTTTTCCGTCATTCTTAGCTACTATGTCTGTTCTTGTTACTCCGTTTAAGTCAGGTGGTGCACTTTCTCCCCGGTCCATTCGTCAATGGCGCCTGGCCCAAGGCCTGGTGTGGGTAGTCGGATTTACCATTTTTGCCTGCCTGGTGTTCCTGCCCGATCTGGGGATTTTATTGTTCTGGAATATCCTCATCCCTATTGCTCCTGCCTTGATTGTATTGGCCGTCGGTTTGTGGCGAAATATTTGTCCCCTGGCGAGCACGGCCCTGCTGCCCCGTCACCTGGGCATTTCCCGGCAAAAGAAAATGAGCATTGAAACACAGGGAATACTAATCCTGTTGTCAGTATTGTTATTGTACATTATCGTTCCGCTGCGTCATCCAGTATTTAATGTAAGCGGTCATGCCACAGCATGGCTCCTGGCCGGCACCACCCTGGTTGCTGTTACCCTCGGATTCTTCTTTGAATGGAAAAGTGCATGGTGTTCTACCCTCTGTCCCGTTCACCCGGTAGAAAGGTTATATGGCACCAAGGTCATGGGAGCCTTGCCCAACGCACATTGTACGGCGTGTGAGAAGTGTGTAGTTCCCTGTCCGGATTCCACACCCAATCTTGATCCGCGCGGTTCTCAAAAGACTGCTCCCCATCGGCTTGCCGGGTTGCTGATTACCGGTGGCCTTCCCGGTTTTATTTGGGGATGGTTTCATGAGGCGGATGGTACACCGGTGGTGAGTTTTCTTTCCTGGGCAGGTATATATTATATGCCCCTCCTGGGGATGCTGATCACGCTCGCATTGTATGCTTTGCTCACCACCCGATTCCGCGGAAAGCAGGAACGAATGGTCACGGCGGTGTTTGCCACGGCAGCCGTATCCTGTTACTATTGGTATCGGATACCATCGCTGCTAGGTTTTGGAAAATTTCCAGACGATGGCTGCCTGATTGATATGCGCGACTACCTCAACGCAACAACCGTTTCGGGTATAAGCATAGGGCTCACCCTGTTTTTCTTTTGGTGGCTGGTGATACGAAAACCCA
>DNZD01000240.1 GCA_003504855.1 Cytophagales bacterium | reverse complement strand
CAGATCCGGGCTTCGTGGATCATGTGATCAATAGCAGGTCGGGGTTACACACCCCGACCAACTGAAGGACGTTTTGTTAACCGAATATTCTTAAAGTGAAATATCCGCCGAAGTATAAAGTCAAGAGCAAGGGTGGAATCGCAAGTAAAAGTTTTACGTATCTGTTAATATCCATTTCCTTTTGAGACCACCAGACACTGAAGATTGTTAGAAAGCTAAATAGCAGCGGAATCGCGTACTCTATTATTGCTGGTGTGTAATCGCCATCAAAATAGTCAATCAGCAGGAAAATAGGCCAAGTAAAGAACATCATCACCGTTAGAATGGTCAAAAGTATTGCACCCAGCTTTGGTTTGAAAAAGTGAAACCAGCTCAGGAACCCAAATATGGTTAAAGCACTATAAAAACTTATCAAAGGGAGTACTGAGTCCAGGCTAGCTGAAGCCGTCATGTAGGCGGCGAAGAGGAAATAGACAAACCCTGATAAAATCAGTGACGATATGTACGTGAGAATCTTCATTTCAAAATGCTCTACGACTCCAGCAGGTCGGGGTTACACACCCCGACCAACTAGAGACATTTGACCAACACCAATAATGCCCTGTAAGGGCATGTATTCATTTAAGCGGCATGCGAAGCGTGCCGCTTAAATGCGTTCATATCCACAATAGCCCTGCAGGGGCGCAGTTTAATGGTAATTCAAAGCCAAGTAGTAAATCCAGTTGGTCGACGTGTGTAACCCCGGGGTACTCTAAATTGTCGTGGGTTGCGGGTGGGCGTCCACGAACAGCGCGGCGCAAACCGAGGCATGTGCGGTGGCAAGGCGGCCAGCAGCGGGGAGGTGCGCAGTGTTCGTGGTGCCATTTTCTTTTGGTTACTTTTCTTTTGGGCAAGCAAAAGAAAAGTGACATATGAAATCTTGGCATGTGATCGATGTTTCTAACGATCCGTAGTGCGATTGATCTTTTGTAGAAATGGAGCCATTTTGAGCCCATTAGTGATTGGCTGGCCCAGCCGTTGTACAGTTTGTCACCGACCACGCTGGTACTATCATTGGAGGGTAAGTTTCTTATTTGCTTATAAGGTTAGCGGTTAAGAATTCCGCTCCAGGGCCGCGTGGCCCCGTTCCCGATGGCCATCGGGACGATCTTCTCGTCCCGCTGCAGCGTGGCGCTTTGCGGGCGGTGTCGATCAGATAGTTCAACCCCTTCGGGGTTGGGCCGAGACTTTGCTGGGGTGCACGGCATTTCATGCCGTGCAAATGAAATTCAATCCCTTTGGGATTGTTCGGCGCAACAACGGAATCAGTTCTTCAATTTGATGCCAATCACCAACTGATAAGGCGCTTCGCCTTCGTCCTCACAACGAATGCCTTTCTTCTCCACATAGGTGATCTGAAATACCTTGCCTTCATAGTCCGGATTGACAGCAATATCATCCGCCGGCGCAGCCACATGGAGGGAATACCAAAGTTCCTGCGAAACATCGTCGAGGTACAGGTCGGCATTGCCAAAGTCACCGCAATCAAATACCAGGTGCTGACACGGGAGTGACTGTGCACTCTGTAGTCTGCAGTTGGACACTTTGACGCCAGACCCCATGAGGATCGCCCACACGGCATCTGGATCAAAGCGACTCAGGTCGGGCATGTTGACCTTTTGAAGTCGCTTGGTGACTTTGTTGTTGGCCTTATTGGAGGCATCCTTTTTGGTAACGATGATGTTGCCGTTGCTGATGTTGTAGTCAAAGGTCTCGCTGACAGGTCCATCGGTTGCCGTGTACGTGGCCCCAATGGGATAAAATGCTCCGTCCTTATAGCGATAGCGATGGGTGGTGCTGAAGGTCTCCCGGCTACCACCTTCGAAATCTATGCGCAACACGCCATTCTTGATTTCCATCGAGGTGAACGGATCGCCGAAGGTCCCTCCCATCCCACTTGCCATGATCGCCTGGTCGGAGCGGCACGCAAGGTTGTACTTATCACTTGTTTTGTTCTCTTTCAGCAGGATGAGCAATGCCCGCGGCTTGCCGTAGTCGCCTTCCTCCGGATTTTCAACAATCACAGCTACGTCCACGAGGCTGTCTTTGTTAAGGTCTCCCATCGCTTCCGCCAGGATCGACCACCCGGCAGGAACGAACGACTGTTTAGGGCCTGCTTCGTATTGTGCTTGTGCCGAGATGGAACTCAGCATGATACACAGGATGACACCGGCGAAGGATTTCATAAGCATATGTTTGTTGTGAACCTTTTTATTTGCCCATCTCTTTAAAATCGGCAGGTACCGCGAAAGTGTCGTCACCCAGTTTTTCGGACTTTACTTCCACTACTTCCAGGATGGTTGTGGTACCATTTGCCGCCACAATTTCAATCTTTAACGGCACACCTGTCACACCTTCCGGCAATTTAGGATAACCAAATGGATCGGGCTGACGTGCCAGCACATGCTGATCATCTTTCAGGTCGGTGGTGGTCCAGAAGGTGACTTTGGATGTGGCCATTCCCATCTTGATCTCACCGGTAAACTTGCGTACCGTGTAGGAAAGTACTTTAGCGGTTTCATTGGTTTGCACAAACCTGGAAGCTGAGGACGCCTGGGCTGCAGCAGCCAGTGCTTCCGGAGGCATGACGGCAAACATTTTTTGAGGACGCATAACGCGCATCACTTTGGTGTCGCGATTGAGGTACCACATTTCGGCCCCATTCATCATACCGCCATTCACCACGGTGATCAGGTTGTTGCCCTTGGCTTTGATCGTGAGGCCGGTCATGCCACGTGCATCAGGAGGATTGGATTTCGCACTCCAGCGAATGGTTCCTTCAAAAGATTGTGCCGACGCCTGCAGGCTGATCAGCATCACAAGAAAAGCGTAGATGGTTTTCATATGGTTATTCATTTTTGGTGAGAATAGGTGTTTGACCCGATACAAATTTGGGTGCAGCGAATGGCCGCTTCAATACCTGACATCAGGTATTCAGAAAAGCCAGGGGATGATGTTGCTTTGATGGACGGCGACCGTATCTTTATTTACTTGTGAACTGCTGCAAATGAAGGGTCTTCGATTCTTATTGATGTTGCTTATTGGATTCACCGGTTTTTCACCGGCCCTGGCGCAGGACACCCTGGTGCTTCGTGACCATGAATCCGTGCGGCCGATCAGTCCTTATGCGTGGATATTTTCAAAACCTTCGGGTAGCAATGCCTTCGATGTTGTCATGCAGGCCGATGGCAAGCAATTCAAACACAATGTTCCGCCGCTGGAAATCGACTATGGATTGGATCAGCCTTCAGGATGGTGCCGGTTTGTAGTGCGCAACGAATCAGCCAATCAGGATTGGATCGTTAAACTTCAACCTTCGCGCGTGGACACGGCTCGTTTGTATGTTGTGCGTGGCAATCAAACACCAGAGGTGTTCCCGGTAACGGGTCATTTTCAACTCCTGTTGCAACGCCCGGTAACTTCCCTCCCATTTGGCTACCGCATACGGATAAATACAGGCGAAACAATAACGGGCTACTTGTACACCGCACGCCAGTTCGGTAAGCATGCTCCTGCCGTTGAACTCCAAACGGTGAATCATTTTGAAGGCTATGAATATGGCTACAACCTTGTACTTGGATTTGTTACGGGTATGGTGGTCCTCGCGGCCTTTGTCGGCTTTCTGCTTTACCTGTTTACCCGTCAGCGGCTGTATGTGTTGTACAGTGCCTACGCACTCAGTTTCTTTTTTGTGTTGCTCGTAGATTCGGGGTTTATACACGCAACCGGCATATTGTATTACGATGAAACCGTGTCCAATGGGTATACCATGGTGTTTTATTACTGGATGGGTGCATGTTTGGGTGCATTCACCATCGAGTTGCTGCAATTGAAGCACTATGGTCCCCGGTGGGTTTACTATTTTGGTGTGATCCTGTCGGCAACCTTGGCCAGCTTCGCATTCATCTTGCTGGTGCCCGGGTTGCCGGCATCGCTTCGCTGGGCGATGGTTTCCGCTTCCTACTACTTCGCGTTTGTCATCAATGCCTATATCATGTATGTGATTGTCACCAGCGTGCGGAAGAAAGAACCAATCGTGTATTTCTATATGGTCGGGTTTTTCCTGACCAGCACGGTGGCCCTCATTATTCTCTTCACCGATTTTCAGATCCTTCCCTTTCAGATCACCAACAAGGACATATTCTTCCTCACCCCGTTGCTGGAAATTCTGTTCGTGGCACTCGGCATCGGGATTCAATACTCCAGGACCCTGCGCGACCGGGTCAAAGTACAGCAGGCCCTTAACCAAACGCAGGACCAACTCCTGACCGTTCAGGAAGATGAGCGCCGCCGCATTGCGCAGGACCTGCATGACGACGTGGGCAATTCGCTGGCGGCAGTCAGGAACATGGTGGTCCATGCTTTTGAACCATCAGCCGTGGAGAAGGAAATCAATGCCATTATTGAAAACGTCCGCACCATCAGCCACGATCTGATGCCCGTGGATTTTGAACAGTTCCCTTTGGTGGACATGGTGTCCCAGCGGGTAACCAAATTCAGGTTGGATGAAAGGATCACCATCGACTTTGACTGCACAGGTGTTGTGGTCAGGCTGAAACCCATCACGGAACTGGTGATCTATCGCATCATCAACGAGTTGATCACCAACGTGTACAAACACGCCCGTGCGAAGAAGGCGTATATTCAGTTTATATATCAGGAAAGCAGCCTGGTGGTCACGGTGGAAGACGATGGTGTTGGATTTAAGGATGCGCCTTCGGAAGGTATCGGGTTGCGGAGTATCCGGTTGCGATCGGCTTACATCCGCGCGCAATTGAAGATGGAAAGCGACGACAAAGGCACATTGATAATCCTGGAGGTTCCCTATGAAGACAACCGCCGATAAGATCCGTGTCATGATTGTGGACGACCACCGGCTATTCAACGATGGCCTGTGTGGGATGTTGAATTCAGAAGAAGGATTCAGCGTGGTGGCGCAGGTGTACGACAGCCGGGAGGCGGCGCGGCTGGTGCTGAAGCATCATCCGGATGTGGTGCTGGTGGATTTCAATATGCCACACCTCAATGGCATTGAACTGACGGAGGTACTGACTCAGCAAATGAAGGAAGTGAAGGTGCTGATCCTGAGCATGTACACGGAGGAGATTTATATTGACCGGTTCCGCAGGTCGCGAGCCAAAGGGTACTTGTTCAAGACGGCTGCCCTGGATGAAGTGTTGGCTGCCATACGAACCGTGCATGACGGTGGCACCTATTTTCCAGTGTCAGCGAAGAAGAACGTACACGAGCATGATCTGTTTCTGAAAAAGCTCCGGTTATCGGGTCGTGAGCTGGAAGTCATTCAGTTGGTGAAGGAAGGTCTGACGACGAAAGAGATCGCGGCTAAGCTGAACATTTCCTTTTATACGGCTGAAACGCACCGCAAGAACATCAAAGTGAAGATTGGGATTGAGGGCGAGGCTGCGTTTGTCAAGTTTGTGCACAGCAATGAATGGAAAGGGTAACGGTTAGTTGGAGGTTGGAGGTTGGAGGTTGGAGGTTGGACGGTACGTTGTTGGTGTTCGGGTTTCGGCGTAACAACGATAAGTAAGTGTTGGTGTTCTTCACCAACACCATGGGAGTTTCAGACAAGTGGATAATCAACTTTCTTACCGAATTCCAATCGGCACACGCAGGCCTATCCGTTGTTGGTGTTCGGGCGTCTCGGACGGTCACCAACAACTTGGGAGCGGCATGAATTTGCTCAAATATCCGATTCCAACTACGGATCGAGCGGTGAGTTTTGAGAGGTTTTTTACGATGGAGGAACGATCTGCCATCTGTTTGTCCGGGCATCAATACACAATGCCGCTGCGCTGCAGCTCTCGTACCAGCGAATGGTTTATAGGCTAAACAGGTGTCGCTGCGCTGCAGCTGTCTTGAATTGTGGCCTACTCGTGCGAGCACCAGCGGTGCGTCAGGGGTATAATAGGAATTCAGACTCAACCTGTTTGTCCGGGCATTAATACACAATGCCGCTGCGCTGCAGCTCTCGTACCAGCGAATGGTTTATGGGCTAAACAGGTGTCGCTGCGCTGCAGCTGTCTTGAATTGTGGCATACTCGTGCGAGCACCAGCGGTGCGTCA
>DNZD01000248.1 GCA_003504855.1 Cytophagales bacterium | reverse complement strand
CACCCCTTGAAAGGATGGGAAAAAAAAAATTCGCCCGGGGTGGTTTTTGACCTGCTGAAGGTAGAGGGTAGAAAGGCTTTTTTCGATGGGATGACGTATGAGCTGACGGGTGCAGATGATTTGGTCATCTATTTGGCAGATACTGGACCCAATGGGAATGTCCATGAGGAGATATTTCATATGAGCAGAACCAATGGTCAATAATGTTGTTGTGCAGGATATTTTGTTGGAATCTTAAGATTGTGTGGCCGATATTTTTTGGAAATAAGCGTATTCATATAATGTTGCTTAGACAACTTTTTGCTACCCTAATTCTATTCCTGGGTTATGAGTTGGGAGCTCAACCCAATGAGCCTCCACGGATGTTCAGGGCGAATGCTGCAAGTAAAGACCCTGGCTCAGCCGGTATTGGTCTTTTTCACCAGAAAGGTTGGTCATTCTTCTCTGATGCGCCAATTCGTTCAACACCGTTGGTGGTGGATCACCTGATCTACTTCGGCAATGCAGAGGGCAGATTTTACTGTTTGGACAAAAATTCAAAGAACCAGCATTGGGTGTTTAAGACAAAGAGTCCCATTCACTCATCGCCTGCTTATTATAATAATGTGGTCTTCTTTGCTGACGGTGCACAGTCCCTCTACGCACTTGATGCCTATTCCGGAAAACTGATATGGCAATTGGATTTTGACTTGACCATACCCTATGAATGGGAGTTTGATTATTTCCAAAGTTCGCCGGCAATTAGGGATGGCAAATTGTTTATCGGAGGGGGTGACGGGAAGTTGCACATTGTTGACTGTAAGAGCGGTCGGGAGTTGAGTCGATACGACGTTGGTGCTCGTATCAGGAGCACACCGGCAGTGACAGATGAGGGAGTATTTTTTGGGGACTTTATGGGTAAATTTTATTGTCTTGACATGGAGGGGAAGCTCAAGTGGAAATTTGCGACCGTGGGAGACACCATTACACAGAGCCGATTCTCTTATGACCGAAAGGCAATTGTCAGTTCTCCGGTTGTTGGTAACGGGTCAGTGATATTCGGCTCACGGGATGGGTTTTTATATGCGTTGAATAGTAGAACGGGACAATTAAGATGGTCTCTGGATTATGCCAGGTCATGGATCATATCCTCTCCGGTAATTTATAAGAGCACCGTAATTCAGGGAACATCAGATGGCAGATATGTTAATGCAGTTGATCTCGATTCGGGGAAAGAGGTGTGGCGGACCAAAACCAATGATGTGATTTTTGCATCTCCCACCATCGTTGGTGACATTGTCTATGTGGGTTCATTTGACGGAACCCAGTATTGCCTTGATGCCCGAAGCGGCCGACGTATTGTTCCTGGATTTATGACAGAGGGCAGTATTTTGTCAAGTGCTGTATTTGATGGTTCCCATTTGTATTTCGGATCTGATGATGGCAATTTATATGTCCTTAAACCCAGTCTCCGCCCGGAGCGAAACCTGAATGCACTGGATAGCAATTTTGTGTTTCAAAAATCGATTCTCCCGTTCTATTCATTCAAAGCTGGTCTGGATGTCAGGCTGTCTGAGGTTTTGAGAAGACGTGGCTTTACCCAGATTGAAGATGACAGCGCTTTGATCAGGCTGATGCAGCGGACAACAGTGGACGGATTCAAAAGACGTGTAGTGTTTGCGTCAAACTACTTTCCCCGGGAGTTATCGATGAGTGGAAAAGAGAGCTTGATGCGCAGATTTCTCGACGCAGGCGGGGAAGTGGTGATTCTTCACTTGAACTTTGCATTCTTTAGAAAGGTGACGGGCGGATTCAGAATCAACAATTTTAAGGAAGCGGGTGAAATCTTCAATATCAATTTTGTTTATGAAGATACCCGCGCATTGAAGGGAATGTACCCTTGTTATGCCACCCAGGAAGGTATACGAATCGGATTACCCCGGTTTTTTTCCGGTCAGGCATCCATACGGAGATCAGAAGCGGATGTCGTGTATGCCATTAATGAAATCGGAGAGGCCACCTCATGGTCCAAGTTCTTTCAGCGTGGCGGAAAATTCTCCCAGTTGTGGATAGATGAGTTTCACCTGACCAAAAACCCTTTTCAACCGATATACAACCTGATGGAACAGCAGCCTTGATGCATCGCAATTAATGTAAATCGCAGCTATGACTTTGATTGCTCGACTTTGCAACTTCATGCGAACCGAAAGTCGGGCCGTTGTTTTCATTTTGGGTTTAGCCGTGACGCTGCACGATCATGCAATGGCTGGCGTAACCAGTGACACGTTGCACACTATTGAGACAGCAAGAGTCAAACAATTCACCCTGTCAATTTACCTGCCTCCATGCTACACCTCGTTGCGGAAATATTCAGTGATCTATTTCAATGATGGGCAACATATTTTTGGTGAACAGGGATTAGGAGTGGATCTGGAGGCAGATGTTCTCTTGAAACAGGGGCACATGGAGCCCATTATTGTCGTTGGGATCCACAGCGATCGCCAAAGGACCAGCTTTTATGTTCCTTATGAGGATGACGGGGTAACCGTTGATTTTGGGTTCTACAGACCATTGGCGGATTGGTATACATCCAGAATCATTCGGGACATCATGCCATATGTCAACAGAAGATACAGTACGGGTCC
>DNZD01000193.1 GCA_003504855.1 Cytophagales bacterium | reverse complement strand
TGCACCAAGCTCAGCAAAGAACTGTCCGACGCTGGGGCCTGCCAATACAGACGCCAATTCAACTACCCTAAATCCAGTGAACATTTCTTTATTTTGTATCGTTTTGAGGCTACTTAACTACCAAAAGTAATGAGGTTACTGTCACTAATCGCTGTTTTCGCCCTGTTTTATGGATGTTCCACCCCGCCCCAGAAATTGCCAACCGGATGGTGGCGTGGAGAAATCCTGCTCCAGGGTCAATCCCTGCCTTTCAACTTTGAAGTATCCGAAACCAGTGGTGTCTATTCCGCAGCATTGAAAAACGTGACGGAACGTCTGGCCCTTGACGACATCCGGCGAGAAGGTGACACGGTCATATTTGCCATGCACATTTTTGATACGGAGTTGCGTGCACGCCTGCAGGGCGACAGCCTGGTGGGTTATTATATCAAGAATTTTGAAACTAATTATCGATTGCCGTTCAAAGCCAAAGCCGGACAAGACTATCGGTTTACCCAGACTGCGGAAGCTGCGCCTGATTTCTCTGGAACATTTCAGGTGTATTTCAGCAATCCGGATGAATCCACCGACGCCGTCGGTATTTTTACTCAGACGGCAGGCAGTGTAAGCGGCACTTTTCTCACGCCTACAGGTGACTATCGTTACCTCGAAGGCAGCGTTGATCACGGTATCATGCGCCTCAGCACGTTTGATGGTCATCATGCATTCCTGTTTACCGCCACCCTTCAGGGCGACTCTATCCATGGCGACTACTGGTCGGGAAAAGGATTTCATCAGCAATGGAAAGGTCGCCGGAATGCCCAAGCCAAACTACCTGATCCGGAATCACTCACGTACCTGAAGCCCGGCTATGAAAAAATTGAATTTAGCTTTCCCGGTCTGGATGGTAAGCCTGTATCACCCTCCGATCCCCGGTTTGCCGGAAAAGTATTGATCCTTCAGATCTTTGGTACATGGTGTCCCAATTGCATGGATGAAACCAAATTTCTTACCCAGTGGTATGCTGAAAACCATGACCGCGGCGTGGAGGTGCTGGGATTGGCCTATGAACGCAAAAATGATTTTGATTATGCCAGCGGACGGGTCAGGAAGATGAAAGAAAAACTGGGCGTAGCCTTTGATTACGTAATTGCCGGAACGTATGACAAACAACAGGCATCAAGCACATTGCCCATGCTCAATCAGGTACTGGCTTTCCCCACAACTATCTTTATCGGCAAGGATGGTAAGGTGAAACACATTCGCACCGGATTTGAAGGCCCGGGCACCGGTGAGCATTTTGATGAATTTAAGAGGCAGTTCAACAACCGTATCAATGAACTGTTGAGCGAAAAATCCGGTTCTTAGGCTGAACATGAAAAAACGCGTTGTTGTCGGTTTGTCGGGTGGAGTAGACTCCAGTGTAGCGGCGTACCTGCTCAAAGAGCAAGGCTACGAAGTGATTGGCATGTTTATGAAGAACTGGCATGACGACACCGTCACGATCAGCAACGAATGTCCCTGGCTGGACGACAGCAACGATGCCAACATTGTTGCGCAGCACCTGGGAATACCCTTTCAGGCCATTGACCTCAGCAAAGAATACAAAGAGCGTATCGTCGACTACATGTTTGCTGAGTACCAGGCAGGCAGAACACCGAACCCGGATGTGCTTTGCAACCGGGAAATAAAATTTGATGTCTTCCTGCAGGCTGCCCTAAAGCTGGGTGCTGATTATGTGGCCACGGGTCATTATTGCCGCAAAGGCGAAATCAAGAGTGCCAACGGTGAAGTCAGGTATCAGTTACTCGCTGGCAAGGATCCCAACAAAGACCAAAGCTACTTTCTGTGTCAGCTCACCCAGGATCAGCTTTCCAAAGCCTTGTTTCCCATTGGCGAACTTCTGAAGCCGCAAGTCAGGGACCTGGCACGCAAAGCGGGGTTAGCCACCGCGGAGAAGAAAGACTCACAAGGCTTGTGCTTTGTCGGTAAAGTACACCTCCCCGACTTTCTGCAACAACGTCTAGCGTCCAAAAAAGGGAACGTGATTGAAGTCCCTGCTAACGCATCGGTGTTTCAAAACGGCTGGGCGGACACTGACCTGGCACATATAGCAGAACCCTATTCCCTTACGCCGGAGTCCGGCGAGATAGTGGGTGAACATCAGGGGGCTCATTTCTATACGATTGGTCAGCGTCGCGGGCTTAACCTCGGTGGATTCGAAAAACCTTTGTTTGTCATCGGAACGGACACAGATCACAACGTGATCTACGCCGGCATGGGTGAAGATCATCCGGGCTTGTACCGCAAGGGACTGTTCATGCCTTCATCCGAAGTGCACTGGATTCGCCCTGACCTGAAATTGGAGGAGGGTGCCTCTCGCAACTACCGGGCACGTATCCGCTATCGCCAACCGCTGGAAGCATGTACCCTGCACCAACGGTCGGAAGGGTTGTACATCATTTTTGACAGGCCACAACGCGGTGTTACCCCCGGGCAGTTTGCTGCCTGGTATGATGGAGAAGAATTGATCGGCTCAGGGACAATCTCCTGACCTACTTCGGATACATCGGCGGATAGGGAATGAACGACTCAATGAGCAGTTCCACGCCATCGCTCGTCATCAGGCTAAGGGTAATGATGATGCTTGCCACCACCAGGGCCACCGCGATATTGTTATTCTTCATTTCAGCTGCCTCATCGGTAGGCGTAATGTAGCTGTAGATCGTAACGCTCAGGAAAATAACGATCAGGGCAGCTATAAATGCGAGGAACACATATAGTGCACCATAGCCTATAAATGTCGCTGCCAACTGCACCGTGCTGATGTCGCGGGTAGCCAGAATCCGGAACAAGGAGAGCAAGGGTCGTATCACGCCACTCACCAGGTAGCCCACCGAAAACAACGTGCTGGCCATGAATATACCGAAAGCCTGGTTGTTCTCTCCAATGCCGTAGCGACGCTGGGCGACATACTTAAGCACCTGATAGGTCGCCGCCAGGATGGCAATGCCAAGGCTCAGTGCGGAAATAATTTCAATAACTGCGAGTAGGGTCAGCTTGGAATTCATGGTCTAGGATTATGGTCCAGTAATCAGGATTATTCATATCAGGCGGCAACATGCCCGGCATCCAGCCCGTGGCAGTAGTCTCCCAGTAGAAAAACTTTCTTCCCTTGTGCACAAAGTAATCCCCTTCAGAGGGCAGGTCAATGGCCAGCATGGAGTGTTTATACTGTGCACTGTTGATGATTATGGGATCATATCCCAGGTTTTTGAATAAGGTAAACAAGGTCAGGGTGCGGGTATCGCAGTCACCGGACAATGAATATAAGAATTCTACAGGCGACAGAATGCCGTACCGCTGGGAAGGGATACAGGGAAAGTCGGTATGCACCGC
>DNZD01000140.1 GCA_003504855.1 Cytophagales bacterium | reverse complement strand
CTGCAGATTCGGTGGCTACCCTGGCCAATGATCGTATCACAAAAGCCGAACTGATGGTGGGTATGGCGGAGATCCTGTTGGACGTGCAGCAAATGGATGAGGCGATCAGGCTGGCCCGGCAAGTTTCCCGGATGGTGTCTGAGCGGACTAACCAAAAAGTATATTGGAGATCGATGTTGGCGGAAGCCAGGTGTTTGGTAGACCAAAAGCCGCAGGATGCCTTACGACTGCTGAATAAGACCTATACTTCTGCCGAGCGATCGGGTAATCAGGTTTTTCAACGAGATGCCGCGCTGCTATTAGGTAAAATATATCAACGGCATGGTAATGAGGCATTATCCAACAAGTTTGGAGCGGTATACCACATCCTGGATGGACGGATCCAAAATGCCGACCTGAACAGGGAAATTGAACGATTGCAATTTCAGTTGCGTATTGAGCAAGCCGAACGGGAGAATGAGTCCCTGCGTGCGCGAAGGGTGCAGGATGAATCACTCATTGCCCGACAGCAGTTTCAAAATGTTTTGTTGGGATTGGCGGCCCTTGCAACAGCGGGATTGGCGTTGCTGATCTGGCGGGTAAGCCGTCGAAGGAGAATGATCAACCTCAAGCTGGAAGAGCAAAATCAGCGCATCCTTGAACAGCGTGAAGAAATTACCAAACAGAATGAAGTGTTGGAACGAAATAATCGCAAGCTTGATGAACTGAATAGCCAGAAAGACAATTTGATGAATATTGTGGCGCACGATCTCAAGGCGCCTATTAATCGCATTGCTGGATTGGTGGCTATTCTGGAGCGTGAAGGGGAACTCAATAAAAATCAAAAGGAGTATGTACGACTGATCCAGGAAAGCACCCAAGGGGGCTTGAGCCTGATAACTGACTTGCTGGACGTACATGCGTGGGGTCATCAGGAAGATGACCTGGAAGTGATCGTGTTTTCTCCGGCTGACTTGCTTCAGGAAATGGCCTCCTCTTTCCGACCGATAGCAGACACCAAGATGATTCGCATTGACGTTGAGGCAGTGGATTCACATCGCGTTTTGTGTGATGCTGGAATCGTTAGCAGGATACTAGAGAACCTGTTATCGAATGCCATCAAATTCTCACCCCTACATGCCGTTGTAACGGTAAAGGCAACTATTTCAGCGCCGTTTCTTCAGCTTATGGTCAGGGACCAGGGTCCGGGCTTTTCTGAAGCCGACATCAGTCAACTGTACCAGAAATTCCGGAAGCTAAGTGCCCGTCCGACTGCCGGCGAGTCCTCCAACGGTCTTGGTTTGGCCATCGTAAAGATCCTGACTGAACGCCTGGGCGGCGTAATTTCCCTCAAAACTGAGCTCGGTCGGGGTAGTGAGTTCACGGTCAATATCCCTGTAGAGATAATTCAAGGCAAATAGATCAGACGACAGCCAGGGCTTGTTGAAGGTCTTCAAGCAGGTCCTCGATGTCTTCTGTTCCTACACTCAGGCGAATCAATGTGTCGGTCAGTCCATTCTTTATCCTTTCCTCGCGAGGGATACTCGCATGGGTCATGGAGGCAGGGTGGTTGATCAACGATTCAACGCCGCCTAATGATTCCGCCAGGGAGAAGAGGTGCACTGACTCCATAAGTTTGATGGCTTTTTCCAGGCGGTCGTCTTTGAGGGTAAACGAGATCATCCCACCGAAATCCCGCATCTGTTTCTTTGCTACGGCATGGTTAGGGTGATCCGGAAATCCCGGCCAGTACACGTGGCCTACTTTCGGATGTGCGCGCAGGTACTCGGCCACTTTGCGGCCGTTGAAGCAATGGCGTTCCATCCGAAGGTGCAGGGTTTTGATACCGCGAAGGACCAGGAAGGAATCCTGGGGACCGGGAACAGCGCCGCAGGAGTTGGCAATGAAGGCCAGGTCCTGATATAATTTTTCTTCGTTCACCACGAGGGCACCCATGATTACGTCGCTGTGGCCACCGAGGTATTTGGTAACCGAGTGCATCACTATGTCGGCACCCATGTCCAGTGGATTTTGAAGATACGGTGAAGCAAAGGTGTTGTCTACAGCGATGCGTATGCCATTGGCTTTGGCGATGGCCACACAGGCCATGATGTCGATCACACGCATCAACGGGTTAGAAGGTGTTTCTACCCAAATAAGTTTTGTGTTTTTGTTTACGTAAGCTTTGGCTGCATTGGCATCGGACAGATCGATAAAATGAAATTTGATACCCATACGCTCATATACTTTCGTGAACAGCCGATAAGAGCCGCCATACAAGTCGTTGCTGGTGATGACTTCATCGCCTGGGTTGAGCAGCCGGAGCACTGCGTCAGTGGCACCCATGCCCGATGAAAAGCAAATGCCAAATTTCCCATTTTCCAACGCAGCAATACTCTTCTGGAGTTGGTTGCGGGTAGGGTTGGCGCCGCGTGCATAAGCGTATCCTTTGTGTTTGGAGGGCGACTCCTGCACATACGTTGAGGTCTGAAAAATTGGCGTCATGATGGCGCCTGTGGTTGGATCGGGTTCTACCCCGGCGTGGATGGCTTTGGTTCCGAATTTCATGGTAACGAGTTGTTAAGAAGATGTTAATCAGCCAACGAATGACGTGTCTTTTCGTTGGAAGTATAAAAGTTAAGGAATGACAAAACCTGAAAAAATCGAACGCAAGTTGCTGATCTGGCTATTGATAACGTTCATGATTGCCATCCTGCCCTGGTTTATTCTCGACTAGATCGGGCGGCTCACATCAAATTTTTCCAGGTAATCGGCCACGCGTCGTACGAAGCTTCCACCCAACGCCCCATCTACCACCCGGTGATCATAAGAGTGGGAGAGGAACATTTTGTGCCGAATGGCAATGGCGTCACCGGCAGGAGTCTCAATGACCGCTGGCTTCTTCTGAATGGCACCAATGGCCAGGATACCCACCTGGGGTTGCATGATAATGGGAGTACCCATTACGTTGCCGAAGGTTCCGACATTGGAAACCGTATAGGTTCCGCCCGACAAATCATCCGGCTTCAGTTTATTTTCCCGGGCCCGTACCACCAGGTCATTCACGGCCTTGGCCAGTCCGCTGAGGTTATACTGGTCTGCATTCCTGATGACCGGTACAATAAGATTCCCGCTGGGTAGCGCCACGGCCATGCCGATGTTGATGTCCTTTTTCCGGATGATCCGGTCGCCGTCAACCTGAACGTTGATCATGGGATAATCCCGGATCGCCAGTACGACAGCCTCGATGAATATGGGGGTGTAGGTCAGTGACTGGCCTTCACGCTTTTCATATTCATGCTTGTATTTATTGCGCCAACCCACGATGGAAGTAACATCAGCTTCCACGAAAGACGTAACGTGTGGTGAGATGCGTTTGGAGTCGACCATGCGTTCGGCAATCATTTTGCGCATGCGATCCATCTGGATGATTTCGTCGCCGGCGCTGATAGACGCTGGTACCATGGGCGCAGACTGTGTCAGAACAGGTCTTGCGGCACCTCCACCTTGTGTGCGTTGTTGCACATAGTTTAATATATCCTTTTTGGTCACCCTGCCTGCCTGACCACTCCCGGCAATGGTCTCCAATTCTGCCACGCCTATGCTTTCTGCTTTAGCGATATTCCGCACTAGCGGAGAATAGAATCTGTTCGATGATTTATAGTCTATACTGCCATTGCTTCCAGTGGATTCAACCGGCATGGCTACCGCAACAGGTTGAGGTTTAGCTTCCGTTTTTGTCTTGACTGGATCTGTTGCCGGAACAGACTCACCGATTTCTGAAGTAAGAACAGCTATAGCGGCACCAACTTTAACAACTTCACCTTCTTTGGCGAGAATTTCGGTAAGCACGCCAGCGTGGGTGGACGGAACCTCCGTATCTACCTTGTCGGTGGCTACCTCCAGCACGGACTCATCCTGCTCGATTTTGTCGCCGGGCTTTTTCAGCCACTTCAAAATCGTTGCTTCCATGATGCTTTCGCCCATCTTAGGCATAATGAGTTCTACCCGCGCCATGCTTCAATCGTTTGTTAAGGTATGCAAGTTAGCATTTTTGGAGGTTTTCGGCGGAAATCGGTTTGCGGAGAAATCCCTCAAAATCTTATGAGTCGGCATCCTCCCGGAGGCCAATAAACTATCGGTTTTTGACGGTAGTTCATGCAAAAATATCGTGCCTGAGCACTGGCACCCAATGGTGTTTTCGGGCTGGCTGCAGGTTGATGAATATCATACTTTCTTCAGATGATCATGTGTAGGTTGATGTAGCTCTAAAACCAAACTTTTATGGAAACAATCACCCTGGATCGACCGGCCACCGGAACTCCGGCAGCTAAACCGGTGAAGTATGTTTTCTCCTTTCGGGAAGGAGATGGCAAGAACAAGCAATTATTGGGCGGCAAAGGCGCCAACCTGTGTGAAATGACTCAGATTGGACTCAATGTTCCTCCTGGATTTGTGATATCTACTGAAGCGTGCCTGTCGTATCTCGCCACGCCTGAAAAAAAATTACCCGCGACCCTGATGGTGGAGGTACGGGACCAGATCAAGCAGATAGAAAAGGCGAGCAAGAAAACATTTGGCGACCCGGTTAATCCGCTGCTGGTATCGGTGCGATCCGGCTCGGCCATGTCTATGCCGGGTATGATGGACACCATCCTCAACC
>DNZD01000128.1 GCA_003504855.1 Cytophagales bacterium | reverse complement strand
ATCTGGAGATCAGGCTGTAGCCTCGTGCTGTTGTGCATTTCCTGCGCAGCCTACGGGCAGTCAGGGGGTGAACCGCCAAAGGATACAGTTCATTATCGCAAGCCGGACAGCCTTCGGGTCAAGATATATCCGCGTGCCATTCGATTCAGTACCGACCTGCTCAGCATCATCAGGTCGCAGACTATTGCAACCTTCAAGGGATGGGAGGTTAATGCGGATATGGACCTCGGCCGGTACTACCTTGCTGCCGACTACGGTTCGTGGGAAAGAAATTATAATCTCAAAACCGGAGGAACGTACAGCAATGGGGGCACGTACTGGCGAGCCGGCATCGACGTGAATTTATTAATGAAGGACCCAGACCGGAATATGTTCTTTCTGGGTTTCCGGTATGGACGCAGTCAATTCCATGAATCCACGACTGTGATCACCAATGATGTTGTCTTTGGAACGATCCAACAGGATCTTGTTAACCCTTCAGTAAGCGCCGGGTGGGGTGAAATAGTGACCGGTCTGCGGGTGAAAATGTGGAAGAATTTCTGGTTGGGATACACAGCCCGCATGAAGTTTGCGCCCGGGGTACAGGGAGATACTGCTGTAAAGGCCTATGACATACCAGGCTATGGATTGAACGGGAAAGGAGTAACGTGGGGATTCAATTACCAGGTGATGTGGCGAATACCGTTCGGCAAAGAGAAGAAGACAAAGTCCAGGCCTGCACCAGGCGCCACCAACTAGTTTTTCTGAAAGAGAGAGTCAACGAATTCTGCACGGTTGAATAACTGGAGGTCATCCACCTGCTCGCCCACACCGATATATTTTACGGGAATTTTAAACTCATCACTGATGCCGATCACCACACCACCTTTGGCGGTACCATCTAGTTTGGTGATGGCCAGGGCAGATACCTCGGTGGCTTTGGTGAATTCCCGCGCCTGAACCAACGCATTTTGACCGGTGCTTCCATCAAGCACCAACAATACTTCATGTGGGCCTGCGGGCAGCACTTTTTCAATGGCGCGCTTGATTTTAGAAAGCTCCGCCATCAGGTTGACTTTGGTATGCAGGCGACCTGCCGTATCTACAATGATGACATCAGCATTGTTTTCAACACCGTACTTCACCGTTTCAAAGGCTACTGCCGAGGGGTCGGTATTCATGCCCTTGGCAATGACGGGCACGTCTACACGCTTACCCCAGAGTTTCAGTTGATCAACGGCTGCTGCGCGAAACGTATCTGCGGCACCCAATACGACGGATTTACCTTGCTTTTTGAATTGAGCCGCCAGCTTACCGATGGTGGTGGTTTTTCCAACCCCATTCACCCCAACCACCATGATGACATAGGGCTTTGCTGAAAGTTCGGCTGTGCCAGCACTGGAAGTAGGATTTTCTGCCAGCAGTGCGGCGACTTCTTCCCGAAGTATTCTATCCAGTTCGTCGGTACCTACGTATTTGTCGCGGGCAACGCGCGACTGAATTCGTGCAATGATTTTGAGCGTGGTGTCTATACCCACGTCGGAGCCTACCAGGATTTCTTCCAGGTTATCGAGCACTTCATCGTCAACCGACGACTTGCCGATAACGGCCTTGCTCAGCTTGCTAAAGAAGCTCTCTTTGGACTTCTCCAGGCCTTTGTTAAGGGATTCTTTCTTCTCCCGTGAAAACAAATTACTGAATAGCGACATGGGTGGTTGTAAATAAAAAAAGTCCCGGTTCGGGACTTTCAATGATTTTTGATGAACCGATTAGTTCTTCTTGGCCAACGTCTCTTTTACGAGGTCGGTAGCCACAATCTCTTCTTTGAAGGTGTAGGCGCCTGTCTTTTCAGACTTAACGGCACGAATCACCTTGGCGAAGCTTTTACCATCGGTTTTCTTGAGCGATGCAACAACTTTCTTTGCCATGATTACTTAATTTCTTTGTGAACGGTGTATTTCTTGAGGATCGGGTTGTATTTTTTCAACTCGACACGCTCGGTAGTATTCTTGCGGTTCTTGGTGGTGATGTAACGGCTCATGCCCGGCTGACCGGTAGCCTTATGCTCGGTGCACTCCAGAATCACCTGAATGCGGTTGCCTTTCTTTGCCATGTTCTTGTCAGTTTATATCAGTTAGCCAACATGCCCTTGGCGCGTGCTTCTTTCAACACAGCCGTGATGCCTTTGTTGTTAATCGTCTTAATAGCTTTCGTAGAAACCTTCAAGGTAATCCACTTGCCTTCTTCAGGAATGTAAAAGCGCTTCGTCTGAAGGTTCGGATAGAACCTTCTCTTGCTTTTGTTATTCGCGTGAGAAACTTTGTTTCCTACGTGAGGACGCTTTCCTGTGATTTCGCAAACCCTTGCCATAAGTTGTTGATTTTAAGCCCTTTCCTTAAAAAGGATTGCAAATATCGGCATAATCGACCGAATTCTCCAAGTCAGGCCGAAAATAATGGGACCTGCCTTCCGGATCGTATCTTTTAGGCAGGTTAAATGTCTACCGTATGCGTTGTTTTCTAGCCTTCATCCTCACCCTCGCCCTATCGGTGCCCCTAAATGCCCAAAATGGCAACATCGACAGCCTCAAAATTGCCCTCAGATCGGCCCAGGGAAAAGCAAGGGCAAAAGTCCTGCTGGAGCTCTGCTGGCAACTCCGATTCTCCAATGCCGACACCGCCCGAACCTATGGACTCGCTGCCCTTGATTTGGCCAGACAATTAAATGAAACCGACCTGGAAGGTGCGGCCCTTAACTACATAGGCATCACCCACGAGGCCCAGGGTAACTATACGGATGCCTTGTCTTTTGAATTGAAGGCCCTTGAAATGGCCAGAAAATCCGGAGATGAAGCCAAGACAGCCCGACTGTTGAATGACATCGGCATAGTACACGATGAAAAAGGTGACTGGCAAAAAGCACTGGAGTATTATTATGAGGCCCGGAGAATTTTTGAACATCGAAAGGATACCTCCAACATGGCGATGGTGCTCAGCAATATTGGGATTGTGCTCAAGGCGCAGAAGGAATATCAGCAGGTGATTGGCTATTACCGGGAAGCAAGACAACTGTATCAGCAGCTAAACCACAAATTCGGAATGGCCGCTTGCGATGCTAACCTCGGCTCCGTCTATATGATGCTGGAACGCTACGACAGCGCATTGTTTTATTCCCTTCGTGCCAATGAAGCGTTTGAACAACAAAATGTGCAACAGTTCCTCGCCATGACGCTTTGTAATACCGGCATGACGTATGATAAACTGGGTCAGGAAGGTCCCGCCATGAACTATCTCCTTCGTGCCCAGAAACTTTTTGAGTCATATGACAACAAAAAAGAGCTGGCGTCGGTGTTGATTTATCTGGGTGGGGTTCACCGCAAAACCGGTAGCGTGGAGGAAGGCTTGCGCAAAGTGGAACGTGGATTGGCCATGGCTATTAAAATTGGCGCCAAAGAACAAGTGCAGGATGCCCATCGGGAAATGGCTGAATTATATGCGGCGCAGGGTGACTATCGGGGAGCGTTTCTTGAGCACCAGCAGTATGCGACCATGAAGGACTCACTGTTTCAGCAGGAGAAAGCACGACAGGTGGCTGAACTGCAGACATTGTACGAAACTGAAAAGAAGGAGAATGCCATTCAACAGTTGACCCAGGAGAACCAACTTAAAGACTTCAGGAACACCCGCAATGAGCTGATTATCGTTTTGATGACGGTCTTATTGCTGGGTCTCCTCGGTTTAGGTTGGCTTTGGAGAAACCGTACACAACTGAAGCAAGAAGCAGAGATAGCTTTTACCCGAAGTGAACTGAAAACTGCTCAATTGAAGGCGGTTATTACCTCACAGGAAGAAGAGCGTCGACGGTTCGCCGCCGATCTTCATGATGGTATGGGACAAATGATCTCTGCCCTTCGCCTCAACCTGTCCCATGATCCGGTACAGCAATCCAAGGTTGAAGAAGCTGTTGGAATACTGAACGAGATGAACGTTGAAATCCGCAAGATTGCCTTTAACCTGATGCCCCAGGTGTTGATGAACAGCGGACTCACTGAGGCACTGACCGAGTTTGCCAACCGCATCAATCGCACGGGTAAGGTGCAGATTTCGGTACAGGCGTTTGACCTCGACGGATCCATGAGTGCAGAGCAGAAAATTGCACTCTACCGCATTGGGCAGGAGTGGGTAAACAATGTCATCAAGTACAGTGGGGCCACGAAAATTTCCATTCAGTTGGTGCAGCATGAAGATGAACTGGTAGTGACCGTGGAGGACAATGGCAGTGGCTTCGATGCTTCAGCATTGTACAGCAGTGAAGGCAATGGATGGAAGAACATTAACTCCCGCCTTGGACTCATTCGCGGTGCGATAGAAATAGACAGTGCTCCGGGTCGCACCGGGACCACGGTAGTGATAACGGTGCCCACACGTCAGTTGGCTGCGGCCTGATCCGTGTCAGCACGGATCAACAAAATACGTAATGATGGGTATGGCGTTGCCAGGTATTTCGAAGGACCTTGCCCGCTGTGGAATACACCTATTTATCGGGCGACCAGCCTGTCCGCATACAGTTAAAGGATGATGCCATGACCATTAACGAAGGTGATCAGTCGGTCACCATTGCGTATGGGCAGTTGTGTCAGGTACGTTTAACCCGACTGGGTAGCCTTTACCAGGTGCAGCTGAAGGCGCGTGGACAAAACCCAATTACCATCAATAGTGATGGAATGGATGATGTCGGAGGCACCGGAAGAACATTCGCCTTATTTATCCGGGTTTTGCACCATTACCTGCACCAACAGTCCGAGGTGCGATTCAGGTGTTCTCCGGATTGTCGCCTGCTAATTGTGGCGATGTTTGTAATCTCCCAATCGGCACTTGCTATCCTATGGTTCGGCCCTTTGGCCGCCTGGGGTTGGCCGGATCGGCTCTGGCTGTCGGTTGCTGCTCTTGCCATGGCAGGTGTTTTGGCCCGGATTCTGCCCAAATTCCTTTCCCGGACATACTCCCCTTTGAATATACCCCTTCATTACTTGCCTTGATAGTTGCAGATAACTACATAGACCGTCTATTTTTATCACTTATGAAGGGTGGTAAAAGGGTTAAGGTCGTGTTGGTGGATGACCATCGAATTGTGTTGGATGGTCTGGTCTCGCTGCTGGAGAGCGATCCCGATTTTATTATCCTGGCCGCTCTCGGCACTGGTGAAGAAGTGATTGATTTCTTTAAGAAAGACCAACCGGATATACTGCTTACAGACTATAGCCTGCCAGGAATTTCAGGATTGGACCTGACGCGCATCATCAAGCGTGACTACCCTGGCGTGAAGGTGGTGGCCCTGAGCATGCACGATGAAGCCCACCTCGTAAAAGGTTTACTGAAGGAAGGTGTAGATGGATATCTCCTCAAGAACATTCAACAGTTTGAGCTAAAGAATGCCCTCAAACAGATTATGCTGGGCATGCCTTATGTGAGCCCGGAAATTACACGCTTGCTGATGCATGACCTCAATCAGCCAGCCGAAGAAAATTCGCTCCTGACTGACCGCGAGCGGGATGTGCTCAGGCTTAT
>DNZD01000389.1 GCA_003504855.1 Cytophagales bacterium | reverse complement strand
TTTGCGCGGAATGTCGCCATCGAACAAGCGACAGCGCCCTACATTGTTTCGCTGGACGATGATGCCTGGTTTGAAGACGCCAGCCCAGCCCTGGATGAGTTGGAAAGATTATTTCAAGTCCATCCGGAGGCCGGATGTGTGATGTTTAACATTGCAACTCCCCATAGTCAGTACAGTGCCCGTCCAACGGGCACAAGGATCCCGCTCCATGTGACTTGCGGTTGCGCCTTTCGCCGGTCGGGGTTACTGCAAGCTGGAGGATTCTCTGACTTTCTACACTCACAAGCCGAAGAGACAGACCTGTCCATCCGTATCTACCGGCTTGGCATGTCTATTATTTTTGCGCGTGAGGTGAAGGTATTTCATAATTTTTCCCCTGGAAACCGGCCGGTTAAATGGTACTTTTATAATCGCCACAACACTACCCGAAATGACCTGCTTATTGTTGTCATGTATTATCCGTTGCATTGGGTGATTCCTTATCTTGTTGGCAAATTTATGAGTCATCTCCGTTTTGCGGTTTCATATGGTGTTGCTGTCGCAGGCACTATTTGGTATACCTGGAAGGCCTTATTTAGTTTTTTCGGGCTCCTTCCGGAAGCCATTCGTCGGAGGCGTCCCATGACGAAGCAACAATTCAAGGATTGGCGATCCTTGTTAAACTCAAGCTACCCATTGTAACTCATGAACGATACTTCTTCAAAGCGAGGTGATTCCACCATTGTCAATAAGTATGATCAATGGCATGCTCAGATGGCAAAGCATGAAGAGCAGAATATTCTCAATTTGCCTTGGTACAAGACAGTTGATGAAATACTCCCAGACCTGAATGGAAAGGATGTTTTGGAGGTTGGTTGTGGTAGGGGTGTTTTTGCACACTATCTGGCCATGCGGTACCCCCAGGCACGCATTGTTGCAGTTGATTTTTCCCCCGAAGCTATTCAAGTTGCCAGGCAAACCTATGCCGACATATCGCATGTGCAATTTCAGGTAGCTGACGCCGAGCAACTCCCATTTGAATCAGCCAAATTTGACTACTACATTTCGTGTGAGACTATTGAGCACGTATTGCATCCGCCCCGCATGATCAATGAGGTTTACCGTGTACTTAAGGCCGGAGGGCGGTTCGTGGTAACTACTGAGAATTATTTTAATGCCTACTTGCTCGTCTGGTTCAAATGCTGGCTCCTGAAGAGGCCTTTTGAATCAGGGTGCGGGACCCAGCCTCATGAGAATTTTTTCATCTTCCCGATGCTGTTATGGTGGTTCAGGAACAGTAAACTCAAAATTACCCAAACCAGGAGCAATCACTACCAATGGCTTGTTTGGCCAGGCGTAGCACCTGCAAAACTCTGTACTTTTGATGTTCAGCGTCCGTTGCTAAAATGGTTATTCAAACCATTTGGTCGCCATTTTACTTATCTCGGAAGCAAGGTATGAGCACATGGCTAAGTCGGTTCGAACCAGTGGTATTTCGAATACCCTATGGTATGATCAGTCGCTTTCGGGTTTTGATCTTCCGGATCTTTGGTATGCAGTTGGGCAATAGGAATCGATTCGAATCTGGAAGGGCCAGAAGGCTTCAACAAATTCGCATGGGCAACTTAAATCATTTTACGCAGGGGTGGTTTCTCTGGCCCGAAGACACCCCCAGCAACGACCATCGGATTATTATTGGAAATAACAACTACTTCAACCGCAATGTGATGATTGATGCCTGTATGCGAATTGAAATTGGAGATAACAATATGTTTGGGCCGGATGTATACATTACGGACAGCAATCATACGCATGGGGTCGGTCTGAATCCTCACCAGCAACCCATGGAAAAGGGTAAGGTTCGAATTGGAAATGGATGCTGGATTGGTGCTAAGGCTGTTATCCTCAAGGACGTGCAGCTGGGTGATTATTGTGTAGTGGCTGCGGGAGCTGTTGTAACCAGGAGCTTTCCGGCAGGGAGTGTGATTATGGGGGTTCCAGCCCGATTGAAGGCATAGCAAAACTTTAACAATTTTCTGAACTGAACTTGAAAGTCCTGCTTGCTCACCCCGGAACCCAATATGCATTTCGCCTGGCCGCTGAATTGGATGCCCAAGGTCTGTTGTTTCGATTTGTTACCGGAATTGCTTTTGATGAAAAGTCTCAATGGATGAGTCGTTTGCCTGCAAGCTGGAGGAGAAAGGTGTCCAATCGTATTCTTTCATTGCCGCACTTTGCAAGTAGAGTTCGGACAATTCCGATGGTTGAAATCAAGGCCTTGCTGAGATTGAGACTTGGAGGAGATATGGAACGAATTTTGGGTGACCGTAACGAAGATTTTCAAAGACGAATTCCTCAGGAGGATATTGATAGGTGTGACGTAGTTATTGGGTTTGATACTTCTTCGTGGATACTAGCAGAGCGGGCCAGACAAGCTGGTAAGCCATTTGTATTAGATCAAAGTATTGGTCACCCTCGAGGAAAGCACTTCCTCTTTACTCAACTACGGGAACGCTATCCGGATTGGGCTGAGGATATTTCAGTAAAGCCCGCGTACCTGCTTGAACGGGAGGATGCTGAATATGAACTAGCACAGCGGATTGTTGTAGCAAGCACATTCACTAAAAATTCACTTAGCCAATTCGGGATTGGTGAGGAAAAAATCCGCATCAATCCCTACGGTGTTTCGGATTCTTTTTTTATTGAACGGAACGATCATTCAGGTACGCGCCCGATTCGCTTTCTGTGCTTAGGTACCGTGGGTGCCCGGAAGGGTAGTCCTTTTCTCCAGGAAGTCTGGTCGGATGGTAATTTTCAGGCATCAGGGGCCGAAGTCTGGTTTGCTGGACCCGCCACGGAAAAAGTCAAGGATCTGATTCAGCCAACTCAAGGATTCGTGTACCAAGGTCGTGTGTCTCATCGCGAGATACCGGAATTGTTGGGTAAGTGCGATTGTTTGTTGTTTCCGAGTTTCTATGAGGGTTTTGGTCAGGTTATTCTGGAAGCCATGGCTGCTGGACTTGCTGTAATTACTACCGAGAATACAGCTGGACCTGACATAATTGAACATGGCGTTGATGGTTTATTATTCCAGGCGGGTGATGCCGTTGGGTTGAAGCAATTGTTGGACAGGGTTTTGACCCGGCCTGAAGATGTGAAAAGAATGGGAGCGCGCGCACGTGAGAAGGCACGTACCTTTACGTGGGCCCGATACGGAGCAACCTGGAATACTATTCTTCAGGAACTGAACCGGGAAAGGCAATGAATATGCAGGAAACCAGGATATTACCTTCATGCGGATATTGATTAATTGTGCGGCTGGCATCGTTTCTGGTAAGGAAATTATGTGCTTGCATTTGCTCCGTGAATTAAAGAACAGGGGACATGACGTGCATTGCATCATGGCAAGTTGGGGAAGTGATGATTTTCGGGATCGCTTGCGTGAATTGAATGTACCTTTTGAGAGCCTTCGCATGGGCTTTATATCAAAGACATTTACATGGTCGGCGATCCGGATGACACTTGTCCAGGCAATTTATCTTCCTTACCTGTGGTTAAAGTACTATGATTACATCCGCCGACGTCGACCTGAAGTCATTATTCATACTAATTTTCATCACTTGTTTTTGTTGTATCCATTCCTTCATTTGACAAGAAATATCTATTGGTCGCATGAAGTTGTTGGAGGGTCTAAATTTTATTCTACGTTGTTTAGGTGGTATGAAAAGAAGATGTTGGCCTTTGTTGCCGTATCCAGAGCGGTTGAGACTTCCCTGTTGACGTGTATTCACCAACGGCCGGTATATGTGGTTACCAATGGCATCGCATTGCCTGAGACGCCACCAGGCAGACCTCCACAAGAAGGACCAGTTGTGCTGGCCATTGCGGGTCAGGTTTCCTTCAATAAAGGGCATCATGTGCTTCTGGAGGCATTGTCCGAATTGCCGCGCGATCAGTTTGTGCTTCGTATTTTTGGATCAGGAACTTCAGATTATGTTCAGCATTTGAAGCAACTAATGATGGAAATGAATCTTGCCAATAATTGCAAGTGGGAAGGGTTCGTTAAAGACACATCGAAAATTTATGAAGGTGTGGATATTCTGATAGTGCCCAGCGTATTTCCGGATCCATTCCCTACAACCGTGATGGAGGCAGGGGTAAGGGGTATAGTTGTTGTTGGATCGACCAGTGGGGGAATACCGGAAATGATTCAGCCGGGTGTGAATGGGTACCTTTTTCCTTCAGGTGATGGAATAGCTTTACGTGCTATTCTTAGTGAACTTATGCAATCCCGGAAGTACATAACCATGAGTGAACCTGCCCGAATATTTGCTGAAGCTCAATTTGGACTGCCCGCCTTTGCAGGTAAGTTTGAACAACTAATCGTGGAGGTTACATCGCATGCTTAAAGAGAGGCCACTTTCTCGGGTTGGTAATTTTAGGGGTACAGACTTTCTGTTAGCTGGCTTGTTCGTGTTACCATTGCTTTTCCTGTCTGAAGAGCCGGGCCTGGTTCTTTTTGGCGCAATCATTTTTATTTTGATGTTGTATGCCTTCTATTCGCACACACTGCCGCCAGTCCTGTTGTTGACAGCCTTTTTTCAATGGTTTTTCTATTATGCTAAGTTGTTGGTAGCGATAACAAGGGGCGAGCCTGTTTCTCAAATTGATTATGTGAGTAATACCAAGCCCGAGATTATTTTTTTGGGTTTGCTGGCTACAGCATCCTTTTTTGTTGGGGTATTTCTCACTTCCAGAAGGACTACGGTCTTGTCTTTTAAGGAAATGAAGGCTTTTTGTTTGGGTATTGACTTGCGAAAGCTATTGTCAATATATGTTTCTGTTTATGTGTTACTTTTCATTGCCGGAAATTTAATCTGGATATTGCCGGGCCTTACACAGCCATTATTTATCCTCTTGCTGTTCCGGTGGAGTATTTTCTTTCTTCTATTTATCACTGTGTTCTTTCAGAACAGATTTAAGTCAGTTCTCCTCTTGTTGGTCCTATTGGATGTATTGGTTAGTTTTATTTCGTTCTTTTCCAATTTTAAGGAGGTTATATACTTTTCGTTTTTGGCTTATTGGGTTTTTGGATTTGGTGTGGCCGATACGGTAGCGAAAACCGCCAAAACCGAAAACATTGATTTGGTCGTCATTTTAGCCGGAATCATTGCAGCGATTATCTGGAACTTATTCACTTGGTGGAAAGGAATTCCTTCATCATCATCCCACACACTTATCGGAGGATTTGCCGGAGCAGCGATTGCCCATGCCGGATTTAATGTAGTCAACTGGTTCAAACCCGCCAAAGAAGGCGATTTGTTTCCGTCCGGCGTATTGGTAGTAATTGCTTTTATTGTATTGGCTCCGCTCATCGGAATGATCATCTCGTATTTTGTGTCACTTTGGCTGATGTATTCCTCACGCAAAAGTATCTATCCTAAATTGTTCACCATCGCGCTGATGTTAGCTGTTGCTTGGTTTTTATCTACAGTGCTCACACCTT
>DNZD01000039.1 GCA_003504855.1 Cytophagales bacterium | reverse complement strand
ACAGCCCGTCAAAAAACGAGGATGTTTACCGTGATTGGCGTCTTGAAAAACTTTCACTTTCAGTCCCTGCGCGATGAAATTACACCGCTGGTGATCTTCAGTCGCGACGCCATCGCGAGACCCAATTTGCCTTACATGGCGGTACGCCTGCAGGCTGGGGAAGCGCAATCGGCCATCGCCCAAATTGAAAGCAAGTGGCGTGAATTTGTGCCAGGCAAACCATTCCGGTATCAATTTCTGCAGGATAACCTGAACCAGGGCTACCTTGACGATGAGCGCTCCGGCAAACTATTCACCGTGTTTTCAACCCTCGCGATAGTCATCGCCTGCGTTGGATTGTTCGGGTTGTCGGCATATACTGCGAGCCGACGAACCAAGGAAATTGGTATCCGGAAAGTGCTTGGCGCTAGTGTAAGTGGTGTTGTTTTCCTCCTCTCGAAAGAATTTACCAAACTGGTTGGCGTTGCCTTTGTGGTCGCGATCCCGATCTCAGGCTGGATGATGAAAGAATGGCTCAGCACGTTCGCTTACCGGATTGAGTTGGGCCCCACGGCTTTTGTTGCCGCCGGGCTCACCGCCCTCGCGATTGCCTGGCTCACGGTGAGTTATCAATCCATCAAGTCTGCTTTGATGAATCCGGTGAACTCACTCCGTAGTGAGTAGCGTTAACGGCTCAGGTACAGATTCCTTTCGGAATAGATATTCATGAAGTAGTCGTCCATGAGATCATCAATGAAGTAAATCGCTTCACCCGTCGACTTCATTTCAGGGCCGAGTTGTTTGTTCACTTCAGGGAACTTGCTAAAGGAGAATACCGGCACCTTGATGGCGTAACCTTTCTTGGTGGGATTGAAAGTAAAGTCTTTTATTTTCTTGTTGCCCAGCATCACCTTGGTGGCATAGTTAACGTATGGCTCATCATAAGCCTTGCAGATGAAAGGCACCGTTCTCGAAGCACGCGGGTTGGCTTCAATGATGTACACCTTGTCGTTCTTGATTGCAAACTGAATGTTGATCAGTCCCACGGTCTTGAGCGCGAGGGCAATCCGGCGTGTAAAGCTTTCAATCTGTTTTAATACCAGATCGCCAAGGTTATACGGAGGCAGTACGGCATAAGAATCTCCAGAGTGAATACCGGCCGGCTCAATGTGCTGCATGATACCGATGATGTAGACATCTTCTCCGTCGCAAATGGCATCTGCTTCAGCTTCGATGGCGCCATCCAGGAAGTGATCGAGGAGAACTTTATTTTCCGGCAGGTGCTTCCAGATGTCCAGGATATGATTCTCCAGTTCGGTTTCATTGATCACGATCTTCATGCTCTGACCGCCTAAAACATAAGAGGGCCGAACCAATAACGGGAATCCGATGGTTTTGGAAACTTCGAGGGCCTCATCGGCATTAGTGGCTACACCAAATTCCGGATAAGGAATATTCATTTCCTTCAGCAGGCTGGAGAAACTTCCGCGGTCTTCGGCCAGGTCCAGCGCCTCAAAAGAGGTGCCCATAATTTTAACGCCGTTCTTCTGGAGTTTTTCAGCCAGTTTCAGCGCGGTTTGTCCACCCAGCTGCACAATTACACCCTCGGGCTTCTCATGCTGAATGATATCCCAGAGGTGTTCCCAGAATACTGGTTCAAAGTAGAGCTTATCTGCAATGTCGAAGTCGGTGGAAACGGTTTCCGGGTTGCAATTCACCATGATGGCTTCAAATCCGGCCTCCTTCGCAGCCAGTACACCATGCACGCAGGAGTAATCAAACTCAATACCCTGGCCGATGCGATTTGGACCAGAGCCCAGAATAATCACCTTCTTGCGGTCCGATGCTTTTGATTCATTTTCTGCATCAAAGGTCGAATAGTAATACGGTGTCTTCGCTTCAAATTCAGCTGCGCAAGTATCAACCAATTTGTACACCCGGTTAATACCCATTTCGCGGCGCTTCTTATGCACTTGGCTCTCCAGGCATCCAATCAGGTGGCCGATCTGGCGATCAGCATACCCTTTTTCTTTGGCTGTTCGCATCAGTGAAGCAGGGATGGTATCCAGTGAGTACTTTTCAATCTCCCGCTCCAATTCAATGAGTTCCCAGATTTGTTCCAGAAACCACTTGTCTATCTTGGTCAGGTTCTGAATGGTTTTCATGGAAATACCCAGTTTCATCGCATCATACACGTGGAAGATGCGGTTCCAGGTAGGGTGTTCCAGGCTAAACAACAAGTCCGCTTGTTTGGTCAGTTCTTTGCCGTCTGCGCCCAGTCCGTTGCGACGAATCTCCAGCGATTGACAAGCCTTTTGTAAGGCTTCCTGGAAATTGCGGCCAATGCCCATAACCTCACCAACGGATTTCATTTGGAGACCCAGTTTGCGATCGGCACCCGGGAACTTGTCGAAGTTCCAGCGGGGTATTTTTACGATCACGTAGTCCAGTGCTGGTTCAAAATAGGCAGTGGTAGTTCCGGTGATGGCGTTGTTCAATTCATCGAGGTTGTAGCCAATGGCCAGCTTGGCAGCGATCTTGGCAATCGGATATCCGGTTGCCTTGGAGGCGAGCGCCGATGAACGCGAAACACGCGGGTTAATCTCAATACCTATGATCTGGTCATCATTGTTGGGATTCACCGAAAACTGAACGTTGCAGCCCCCTGCGAACTTACCAATGCCATTCATCATGCGGATAGCCAGGTCGCGCATGTGCTGATACACCGTATCAGGCAGTGTCATGGCCGGTGCCACTGTAATTGAATCACCGGTGTGAATGCCCATTGGATCGAAGTTTTCGATCGAACAAATGATAATCACATTGCCGAGGCCATCGCGGAGCAACTCAAGCTCATATTCTTTCCATCCCATAATGGACTGCTCCACCAGCACCTCGTGAATAGGGCTGGCATGTAATCCACGGTTGAGGGCCGCATCAAAATCTTCTGGCTTTTCCACGAATCCACCGCCTGTGCCACCCAGGGTAAAAGAAGGGCGGATAACCAGCGGAAACCCAATTTCCTGGGCTATTTCCTTGCCTTCCAGGAATGAAGTGGCAGTTGCGCCTTTACAGACGCCAACACCCAATTCATGCATTTTCAACCGGAATTTCTCCCGGTCTTCGGTGGTTTCAATGGCGTTAATATCAACACCAATGATCTTCACCCCGTAGTGCTGCCAGATGCCAGCCTTGTCGCATTCAATGCACAAGTTCAGGGCAGTTTGACCGCCCATGGTGGGAAGCACCGCATCTATGTGATGTTTCTCGAGAATCTCTTTGATGTACTTTTTCTCCAGCGGCTTCAAATAGACGTGATCTGCGTTGATCTTGTCCGTCATGATGGTGGCTGGATTGGAATTGATCAAAACGACTTCAATTCCTTCTTCCCGCAGTGATCGTGAGGCTTGCGTGCCTGCATAATCAAACTCACAGGCCTGGCCTATCACGATAGGTCCACTTCCGATGATCAGTACTGAGCGTATGCTGCGATCTCTTGGCATGGTGGGATGGGATAAATCGGGCAAAAATAAACACAGAATTGAGGGAAACCGCGTTAGCTGTCCAATTAAAATTTGGAAATGACTCCAGGCTCGGTCGCCTCGAAGTTAGCATGGCAAGATAACTGGCGGGAATGGGTTAAGACCGTATCGTGGCGGAAGGCTGATCCGTTGAATTTCCAGTCGTGTTCGTATGACCAAATCACTCCACAGAAATTGAGCTGGCAGGCCTATGTTGATGGGAATCTATTATAGTGTACCTGAGTAAATAAAAAAAGCCCCCATCCGGAGGCTTCTGTTATCGGGTGGTACAATCTTACCGATGTATCAAGAATTTTTGCACGAAGGTGTGATGCTCATCGCGGATGCGTACCACATACATGCCTTCAGACAAATCTCCGACGAATATCCGGGATCCTGAGCCTTCCTGACTTATCTGGGTTTGGATCGCTTGTTGACCCTGCGTGGTCATGATCATGACTTGTGCTAGCTGTACCTCCTGGGGCATCCGTATGTTCAGGTAATCGGTGGCGGGGCTGGGATAGATTATCCAGTTTTCCTGGGACAGGGGTTCCAGCCCTGTAATGACGGCAAGTTTCTTGGTGGTGGTACCTGAACAGCCGTTGCCCCCGACAATGGATAATGTCACAGAATAACTGTCTGACGCAGTATAGGTATGAGAGGAGACTTTGGTAGTGGCCTTTGACCCGTCACCAAAGTCCCAGTTCCAGGACAAGGCATTAGAACTTAGGTCCTGAAAAACAATGAGGGTGCCCGCGACAAGTTCTCCAGCAGTGGAAAAACTGGCTGTTGGCGATGTAAGTGCTTTTACCGCAACGGTGGGCGACACATTGGTACAAGACAAAGCGTTGTAATGAACCGTCACTGAATAGTTGCCGGCCACCCCAACATTAATGGATTGCGTGGTTTCACCCGTGCTCCAGAGGTAAGAGTCGGCGGTACCTACCGAAAGCGTTACTGTTTTTCCAGGGCAGTAGCCAGCGCTTGTAGCCGTAATGGTAGGATTGGCCTTCAGTTTTACCTGAACCGGAGTACGAACGCTCTCGAATGCCTGATCGGCATTGGAGACATAAATGATGGTGTCCTTGGTCAGGTTGGCTGTTGTAATCGTGGAGGAGAGCGAGTCGAATGGGTGACCATCGGTCACCGTGCGATACCATCTGAATTTAGAACCAGGGGTTGGTCCTTTGGCGGTCAGCGTTGCTTTACTGCCGTAGCAGGTTTCGCTTACAGTCACAGTGGGTTGTGGGGCTGTGAAAGTTTGGTTATACAGGGTATTTGCCGCATCTGCCGAAGCGAGCAATTCGGTTAGGTTATTGGCGGAATGCAGGGCGAAGGCCAACACGACAGTGCCGCCTGCCGGAATTGTGAATGGACTGACAGAGACCACCTGGCTCACGTCATTTCCGTTGGTGGCACTTCCGGCAACATTGCGCACCGTGGAAAGCGAAGTAAATTTTTCGTCTTTGGTGAA
>DNZD01000261.1 GCA_003504855.1 Cytophagales bacterium | reverse complement strand
CCACAGGATGTAAACTTCGTTGCCAATGGGATAGGCATATTGTCCGAAATCAGCCTTCTGGCGTTTGTTCCAGTTATTGTCTACAAATGACTTGGAGACAACACGTTGCGACATCTCTTCACCCCGGAAGATGGTTTCGTTCCTGGCGATTTTGCGGTTAGCGAAGATGCCATAACCAGCCAGGGAGGTGCCCTTCACGACATACTTCTTTTGGCGGGCTTCATGCCGGGCAATGCCCTCGGCGATGATGGTCTTCAGGAATCCCTTCTTTCCGGCAGGATCAAAGTTGAGGATATGATCGGCAGAGCCTTCATATCCGTTTTCATAAAATGCAGAACAAGTAAAGTTGATCTCCAGGAAGTAGAGGTCACCCTTTTCATCCATGCGGAAGTCAAGGCGGGCATATCCCACGCCTCCGAAGGCCGTAAAAATAGCTTCCGTTGCTTGTTTGATGGTCTTTTCAATCTTGGGATCGGTAACGGCAATATTGCTGTCCGGATGCAACTCTGATGTCTTAAGAGCATAGGTCTTGAAGCGACGACCTTCCGGGAAAATGTACTCTACCGGCTTGAAGACCTTACACGACTTGCGATCGGGCTGTGCAGCCACCAGTGCCGTGAATTCCCTTCCGGCAATGTATTCTTCAACCAGCAATTCAGGGTACTCGCCGCATACCTGGGATACCTTCTTGCGGAGTTGGGCCTCATTGGTCACGAGTGAGTTTTCATCGACCCCGAGGCTGTCACCGGCTTTAGCTGGCTTCACAAAAAGCGGAAAAGAGAGCTTTTGGAGGACTTCTTCTATACCCTGGATGCCATTCAATTCAACAGAAATGGGAGTCTTGACCCCTGCACAGTAGGCCACATACTTCATCAAAGGCTTTGGCGGGTCGTACAAAATCGGGTTCGGACCCGTGTATGGGAGGTTGAGCAACTCCAGGGATTGGATCACATCAATCGACGGAACTTCCCACTCCAGATAGCCTTCGCAGAGGTTGACATAGATGTCGTAGCCCTTCTTGCTGGCTTCCTTCAGCTGCCGGTAGGTTGTTAACTTATTTAAGAAGATGTGGTCAACTACATCATCTTCAGCGAGTAATCCGGATAGATCCCGGGCGGGATCGAAGTTCTTGTAATCTACTTGAGTTGTCGAATAGTCCGGTTGAAGTACACAAACTTTCATCTATACAGTCGCTTTATGTTTTGCCCCATAACGCTTCATTGCATCTTCAATAATCTCAATGACGAGATAAGTAAAAGATTTTTTGGCAAACCTCAAAATGGCGCCAATGGAAGTGTAGTTCTCATCCTCGCTCAAACCACATTGAGCGTTGACTTCAAGCACATACAAGTCACCGGTTTTACGGTTCATGCGTATGTCCAATCGGCCATAACCGGTTCCGCCTACAGAGCGGAACGCTTGCAGGCTGAGTTGTTCAAGCCGGGCATTCAAGGATGCCTCAGCTGGTCGGTAGTTATACAGAAATCCCTGGTCGGGAAGTTGTGCTTCGTTGTCATAGGTCTCCCACAAGCGGTCGAATGAGAGGAATTGTTCCTTCTCCGGTAGCGCATCATGAAAGACGCGCTCAACGGCCGGGTAGCAATGCAGATTTTCAGGGTTTGATGAAGAGCCAACGACAAGGGTGGTATACTCCGGACCGTTGACAAACTCTTCTACAAAGATCCCGCCGGTGTCGAGTTTCCATCCGCGATACCCTTCCTGCATGGTCTTGAGGATAGCCGCATATTCCGCCTCGTTGGAAACCACATTATGAATGGATAACCCCATGCTGCCGGCCGAAATGGCGGGTTTTACGATCACCGTCTCCCCTATCTCCCGAAAGATATCTGCGGCTGTGGTCTTCGAAGGGTCGATCACTTTCCAGGGTGCAGTAGCCACCTGATGCTGGTCAAAAGCTTCCTTCATCGGAATCTTGGACGTGGTGATGCGGTAGAAGTAATCGTCTGATCCGGTATACGCCAGCCCCAGGGCTTCCAACTTATGAATCACGGATATGCCGGGTATTCCATTGAGCTCATCTCCGTCGCAGAGGTTGATAACAATAGGCGTCTTGGTGGTGGGGTAATCCCGGATCTTCTGCAGGGACTCATCGATACCTGACAGGGTGGTGTTTTGCCATTTCCACTCGCACCCTATCTCCTGAAATACCTTTTGGTACTCAGCGATACTCTGCGTGTAATCGTAGTAATACTGTAGGTTGGGGTCGTTGGTTTCAATAAAGGGGGCAAGCACCCATACGATAAATTCGTCTTTCCTGGACACGAAGCTCATACAAGATGAGTTAATGTCGCAGCCCGCTTAATCGGTCGTGTACTGTTCACGTGAATCAGGTGCGATATCGTACAATCGAAATTCAACGGCGCGAATGTAACTATTTTTTTAATAAATCATGTATTTGGCTTGCTTGAAGGAGCCAAAACCAGTATCACCGATGATTACTTGCGTCGAAAGACAACACGCTGAAGATTGGAAACCGGATAGTTGATCACTTCGGGTACCGGTGTTGTGATGGGAGGCTTCTTACCTGAACAAACTTCAAAGATCAACTGATCGTTGATCAGTTCATAGCTTGAAGTAAGCAGCACATCATGGGTCTCAAAGGCACTGTATAGCTTGTTGCCAAAGAGATAATCGTTTAACTCTATGCCTCCCCCCTCATCGGTTATGTATATCCCTTTTTTCTCGTCCTTCACCCGAAGCACATAGTCCTTGGTCATGGGGCGGGTTTTGGATAAATATTCGGTTTTCCATGTCCAGGACCCGATATCTGCATGCCGGGCCACTGTTAATACCACGGCTACGCTGTCCTGCAGCGCACCCTGGCGATAGATATACATCGTGCCTGTCCAGGTACCCACACACCGATCCGGAAAGGAAGTCTGGCCTAGACTAAATGACCAGGTGGCCAGTACCATCAACGTTGCCTGCAGGTATCGCACGGTTATAGAGTCTTCAGGTAGTCGATACTCTTCTTTAACGATACATCAGGATCAGCCACCATGTCCTGTTCAACAAAGAAGTGCTTCACGCCTGAAGCCTTGGCTTTAGTCAGTATGGCCTTCAGGTCAAGCACCCCTTCGCCGGCCGAGGTCATGTATGGAAATAGTTCGATCCATTGATTGGGATCACCTCCATCGCCGGAGAACCGGGCCTTCTTCTTCATGTCCTTGACGTGCATCATATGGTACCGTCCAGGGTATTTGGTAAAGAGTTCGATGGGATCGGCACCACCTGCTGTAGTCCAGAACAGATCCATTTC
>DNZD01000208.1 GCA_003504855.1 Cytophagales bacterium | reverse complement strand
TAAGAGGTAAAAGCCGTCATCTGGCTTTTGTTGTTCTCGAGGTAGATTTTGTTGGCGTACTCGTCGCCACTGGCGATGACTTTGGCAGGGTTCTTCACCCAGTTCAGGATCCATCCGATAGACGGTACCCTGTTCTCAACACCAGCCAGCGCGGGGCCGGTATATTTCTCCTTGATCTTGTGGCAGGTTTTGCAGTTTCCTTTGAACAAAGCCTCTCCTGCCGCAATAGCAGCCGGGTCAGTTGGAATAACCTGGGCTTGAACGGAATAGGAAAGAATGAGGAAAACTAGAAACGGCAAAAAACTACTGGAGAAAACGGAGGTCAGTCGCTTCATCATGTGGTTTAGGATTCCGCCTTTTATACGGAGTTGCACAAATCTACACCCCGATGTCGTTTTTTCAAATAATTTTTTTGGATGACGACTTCACGCAGACCCATCAGTCAGATGAAGTTATCTATCTTGACAAGCGGTGGTGCCGAACCAAACCAACCATCGAAATCCCTGGCAGTTTAGAACGGGTTTAAACTGCCTTAATCTTTGAATTTAAGCACAAATGACGGCTTTTGAATATGTGATCGTGTTGATTTCCATCATCCTCGGTTTGGGAATAACACAAATCATGATGGGGCTGGCTGATCTGGTACACCAATGGAACAGAGTGAAATTCTATTGGCCGCACCTGATCTGGATCATGCTGGTGTTCGTACTTCACATCCAGGATTGGTGGGACACCTACAACTTGCGCGGGTTCGAACCCTGGCGCCTCCCTACTTTCCTGTTCTTCAGCTTGTATCCGGTTAATCTCTTTGTGCTGGCCCGCATCCTATTTCCCTTTCAACCTACTGATGGGACCATCGACCTCCGGGAATTCTATTTTCAGAATTTCCGAAAGTTTTTCATCAGCACCATGCTGCTCAATCTGCTGTCCATCGCTGAAAATATCATGGTCAGAGGGGTTGAATACAGCCTTTTGGTACCTGCCGGGCTGTTCTTATTGCTTGGCGGGTTTGTAATCCGGCCGGTGGATTCAGAGCGATATCACAAACTACTGACCTTGCTGCTTCTGGCGTTGCTCATCTTCAGTGTAGTCCTGAATTGGAATACCTGGTTGATAGACTAACAGGAGAATGACCTGCTAGGCAACCCATTATCTTTGCAGATCGTTATACCGGAAATTACTGTTGCCCCATGTCCGCCAGGTTTCTTTTAATTGTTATCATCCTTGAACTGGCGGCCTACTCCCCGCTGATGGCGCAGCATCATCCGTTGATTAAGAATTACCCCCTTAAGATTGCCAGCAAGGACACTACCCTGCTTCACAGGAAGCAATTGACTTTTTTTCCTGTGGTGTACCGCTCCCCGGAAACGGGAATGGCGTATGGTGTGCTGGCACTGGGGCTGTTTAAGATGATTGGCGTACGGGATTCACTTACCCGCACGTCTAACCTGGAGGTACCCATCATTGTCACTTCCCAAAAGCAATTCGTGGCAGACATCATCTACAACCTGATTACCAATAAAGAGCGGTTCTTTATCCGGGGTATGAATCAATACAACAACTTCAGCGAATTTTATTATGGCATTGGCAACAATACCACAGCTTCGGACCGCACATTCGTGAAGTATTTGTCAATACGGACCAACCACCGCGTGGTGGCCAGGCTCACGCGCCGTCATTTCGCCGGGCTTCAATATCAATATTATAATGTGTCGCATACTTCTTTCAGCGATACCGTGCACATCCAACCCATGCATGAGCGGTTGGGGTATTCCGGATTTATCACCTCGGGTCTTGGGCTGGTTTATCTATATGACTCCCGCAACAATGTGATCAATTCCAGCCGCGGCTCCTACCTGGAGGTGTCAAGCCTTGTGAGCGACCCTTCGTTGGGCAGTCAGTACCAGTTTAATAACATCACCATAGACGCTCGCAAATTTGTGCCCATGCCTCATGGGCGAGTCCTTGCGTTCCAGGCTTTACTTAACCACAACCAGGGCGATGTGCCGTGGCGGCAAATGGCAGCCATGGGTGGATTCAGCATGATGCGCGGCTATTACCTGGGCCGTCACCGGGACAAGAACTATGTAGCCTTTCAGGCTGAGTACAGGGTTCCTATTTACAAGTTCTTTGGGATGGCCTTCTTTGGATCCACCGGGATGGTGGCCCCGCAACTGGAAAAAATTTCTCCGGCTCAATTCAAGGTCGCGGGTGGTGCAGGATTTCGATTTCAGGTCGATAAGAAAGAGCGGGTGAATATTCGTTTCGACATGGGCTTCGGTTCAGGTCAAACCGGATATTATCTTACCATCGGAGAAGCTTTCTGATGTCATTGCCAACTTTCAGTCCGGTTGAACACGCGGCGTGGGGTGTAAGGCTTCCGGTGCTTTCTCGGCAGGCGCATGTTGCGGTGATCGGAGCAGGTGCATTCGGAGCCTGGACGGCGCTCTTTCTCAGGAAGAAAGGATTGCGCGTTACCTTACTTGATGGAAATGGTGTTGGCAACCACCTGGCGAGCTCCGGCGATGAATCCAGGATTCTCAGAGCCAGTTATGGCAGCAACAAATTGTATTTCGAACTCTGTCTGCGTGCCAAAGAACTTTGGCTGGCATACGAACAAGCCTGGAAAACACCCTTGTTCATTCCAGGTGGTGTGTTGTGGTTATGTCCCGAACAACGCATATCATTATTAGATGACGCAATGCCCTTATACCAGACAAGGGGTCTCGCCTGTAAGTACCTCAGCCTTCATGAGATGGCTGTCCGTTACCCCATGATCAACACCGCAGGTCTTCATCATGGTGTACTGGATCCATCGGCGGGATATCTGATGGCGAAGTCATCCATTAAGCATGTTGTAGAAGAGTTTGTAAAGATGGGTGGTGTGTTCGCTCCACATTTTGCAAGGCCCGGATATGAAGGTAATCGGATTCAGCACCTGGAATTATCGGATGGCAGCAAACTTAAGGCTGATTTGTATCTCTTTGCCACCGGACCGTGGCTGGGAAAACAATTTCCACAAATCTTAGGCGATCGACTCACTTGCTCACGGCAAGAAGTATTTTACTTTGATATCCCGAAAGGTCACGGTATTGAACATCTGCCTGCCTGGCTTGATGCCGATGGCAAAGTTTTCTTCTACGGCATTCCAGGAAGTCCAAGCGGTTTTAAGATTGGTGTAGACCGACGTGGACCTGTACTGGATCCTGATTTGCAAGAGCGCAAAGGTTCGGCTGCCTTGTTGGAAGAAATTCGCAGTTACATGGCTATCCGTTTTCCAGCTATGGCGCATGCGCGACTTCACCATCATCGCATTTGTCCCTATGAGAATTCATCCGATGGCAACTTTATTGCAGAAGGTCATCCGGAACAACCCAACGTTGTGTTTCTGGGTGGTGGATCAGGGCATGGATTCAAACATGGTCCTGCACTAGGCGAGTGGATGGCGAATCAAATGACCAACTAGCGCGCAGAGAATCGATATACGGTCTTCTGCTGGTACTTTTCACCCGGATTCAATACCGTTGAAGGAAACTCCGGACGGTTGGGCGAATCCGGGAAGTGTTCTGCCTCGAGGCAGAATGCTGTACGGAAATTATAGGCCTTACCTCCTTTTCCAATGTCCTTGCCAGTCAAAAAGTTACCGGAGTAGAATTGCAGGCCTGGTTCGGTCGTCCACACTTCCATTACACGGCCCGACACCGGTTCTGTAACGCGCGCTGCAAGTTCAAATGCCCCAGCATTCTTTTTGAGTACCCAACAATGGTCATAACCTTTTCCGGCTGCCAATTGGCCATCGTTCTGTCCGATGCGTTCGCCAATAGTATGGGGTTGCCTGAAATCAAATGGTGTCTTGTCCACTGACGTGAGGGTACCTGTAGGGATCAACCCTTCATCAACGGGCAAGAATTGTTCGGCCATTAGCTCCAATTGATGGCCCAGGATATCACCGTTTCCCGCTCCGGCCAGGTTAAAAAAGGAATGGTGGGTGGGGTTCAGGATCGTAGGTTGATTAGCGGTTGCCTCATAACTGATCTCCAATTCGTTTTGATCGGTGAGTGTGTAGGTTACGTTCAGGGTTAGTGTTCCTGGATAACCTTCTTCGCCGTCGGCACTTACATAGCTCATCATCAATTTACCCGGACCTTGCGGTTGTACAGACCAAACGCGGTTATGAAATCCGGTAGGGCCGCCGTGCAAAGCATTTTTGCCATTGTTGGTTGCGAGTTGATACGACTTACCGTTCAAGGTGAATTGACCTGCTGCAATGCGGTTTCCAAAGCGACCGATCATGGCGCCGAAGTACGGATTGCCGGCGGGGTATTGATTTGCTGAATCATAGCCCAATACCACATCTTCGAATTTTCCATGGCGGTCAGGAACAAACAGTGACATAATCTTGCCACCGAAGTTGGTCACCGTCATGCGCATACCCTTGCTGTTCTGCAGGGTATAGACTTTCAATCCGGTGGAAACGGAATCCGCGACAGCAGCCATAGAAGATTCTTTTTTAGCGGGGGAACAGCTGACGAAGAGACCCAGCGCCAGCATAAAGAGTAAACGATTCATAGGAAGTAATATAAAAAAATATTTAATGCTATAAAATGTATCCATGATGGGTGGATTCGGTAGGCTGGGTTGCCTTGACCAGCGCATGAAAATTTGTGTGCCTTTCCATGAGGGCAGATCTTATTTGGAGAAAGTCTCTTTGAGAATCTTGCTGGCCTCCTGGTTACCCATTTTTGCCGCCTTGGTCAGGTCTCTCTTTGATTCACGGTCCCGCTTTAGTGACATATATATTTTACCGCGTTCCAGAAAGCCTAGCGATGTACTGGTATCCAGAGAAATTGCTTTATCTAAGTCCGCCAGGGCTTCCAAACTCTTTCCAGTACGATTCAAAATCATCCCATGAATGATCAGAAAATATGGATAAGAAGGTTGCCAACTGTAGCTGTCGTGTGCAGACTTTAGCGCAACATCAATTATCTTCTCAATGCGATCCCATTTTCCCTGTTTCTTCCAGATATTGATAAGGACCTTATATCCGCTCGGGAAATTCTTTTCCGAAGAGACAAATAAGGCAGCATAGTATTCGGCTTTGGCTGTATCACCATGAATCAAGAGTTGGTCAAAATCCTGCAGGATCTTATCTCCATCCAGGTCCCGGATACTTCGCCGAATGGCCACATAGTCAAGGCCGGCAAGCAAATGCTGATTGTTGAGTCGATAGCATTCTCCCCGATTAAAATACAACCGGCTATCCAACGAGTCATATTTCATATATCGATTAAAATCTTCAATAGCCAGCTGATATTCTTTCTGCCGGTACCTAACGACACCCCGCAAATTATAAGCAACAAAGGCATTAGGGTCAAGGCGAAGCATGGCCGAAAAATCTTCCGCACTGGCATCCAATTGGCCTCTGTTGCTCCGATAGACTCCCCTCTTCTTATGAGCGTCTACAATTGAAGAATCCAATTTGAGGGCTTGATCAAAATCCTTCCACGCTATTTCAAATTCCTTCGAATGATCCCTGGCCAGTCCTCTTAGGTAAAGTCCAGCAGCAGATTCTTCGATATTACTCAGTTCATTTAACGCACTCAGGCATTTTCCATAGTCCCTCACCACCAGCAGGCAAAATGCCTTCTTCAAGATGGTTCGATCATTTTCGGACAAACCATAGATGTGCTTAGTGAGGTACTGAACGGCATATTGGTAGTCAAGGGCCAGGTCCAGTGCCGTTTGGAAACCCATGAATTTACTATCATCCAATTTTGACAACGTAAACAGCGTCCTAAAATCAGTCCACGCCAATTCATAGTCTTCCAAACGAACATAAAGTCCACCGCGTATGCTACGGGCACCTTCCATGCCCATGGCAATAATCTTGTCCAATTGAACAATCGATAACCGCGGCTGGTCCTCCATGGTGGCATTTGCAAGAAGAATTCTTGCTGGTAGAAAGGTTGAGTCCAGACGCACCGCATTGTCATAAGAAGGTATGCCAGCACGTATATCTTTCCTTCTGACCTCTTCCAATGCACCTTTCAAAATGATTGCGTCAACATAGTCATGCTTAATATGCAAACACTTGTCGAAGTATAGACCAGCCGAGTCAAACTCATTCAGGTTTAAGGCTATGTAGCCAAGCATCAAGGGGGCTAGGACAATACTGCTATCCTGCTCAAAAACATTACGAAATTCGGCCGCAGCTTTTCTGTATCTCTTGTCGAGAAGATTTATCTTGGCTGATTCGATTTCCACCAGTGTATTGAATTCAAATTCCCTGGGTATGTAGCGCAAATTGTCAACAGCCCATGAATACTGGCGAATATTCTTGGCTACAACTGCCCTATAAAAGTATGTCTCCTCAACCGTTGAATCCACTTTCAGCAATTGCCCCAGATGCTTCATACCTTCGCTAAATCTACCATTCTTGATAGACCTCACTGCCTCATCGAGGAGCGATTGAACTTGGGGGGAATGAGGCCTGGCAGGAAGTGATCTAAACTCCAGCAATTTCCCTTTGATCCAGGATTCTATGAATGCTTGCTGTGAATAAGAACCTGAAACCAGTCCAAAGAGGAGGCACAAGGTGAAGGCAAAACGCATCAATGAAAGATACAAAATAGGTGCAGAATTTCATGAATATATAAACATATTCATGCTGAACCTTCACGCAAACGGCCAGGTCAATTTTCTTCGTGTTCGAAGGAAAACATGAGTCGTTCGTATTTAGCGCGGGATGTTTTGGTAAAAATCCTGGCCTGATGTTGCATCATGACCGTGATGCGATCTTTCTCTTTGTGGATAGGATACAATACGGTCTTGTGTTCGCGGTAGTTAACACGTTTACTGGCAGCAATAGCAATGCGGTGGTTTTGACCTGCTAATTCTACGGGCAGGTCAATCCAATCATACTCCGGGTGCGAAAAATGAATGACTGCCTTTCGGGGAGCGTTAGCTATTCTCAATTCAGCCCGACCTGCATGGTCAGTGATGGCCTGAAAATTTGTTCCCTCCACCAGTACTTCCACATTGGACAGGGGCGCACGATTTTGGTCGAGTGCAATGACCTGAACACGGATTTCACGTCCTGACTCAGCGGGCGTGACGGCGTCCTTGGGGATTTTGAATTGGCGCTTCGCCTTTTCAAATATCATCATGAGTGTATCATCAGCCACCACATACTGGCCCCGGCCCATGGTTTCTTTTTCTCCATCGAGTTCAAACCAGGAGAAGCGCTGATCGTTGTCAAAATAATATCCTTCGGCATGGCCCAACCAGCCGCTGTGCAAAAATGCGCCTTCAATAGTTTGACACCTGGAGAACCCGGGAATTAAAACAAGCAATACAATGGCAATCGTTTTCATGGTAATAATGAAAGCACAAAATTACCGCCATATGAAGGTTTTGACCGCCCTTTTGGTCTAAGCCCTGACCGGATTCATCGAAATTAATCATGCGCCGGTGGCAGAAGAGGTCGTCTCCGGATGCTCTTTTTTTGTTAGGTTTCGATTCAAACCATATCCTATGAAACAACGTATTCTCCTCCTCTTTCTGCTGCTGACAGTATTATCAGGATTTCAGGTAATTGCCCAGGACAATAAGGCCACTGTTGTTGCAGTGAAGGCCGGACGGTTGCTGGACCCAGCTGCCGGCACAGTACTCAACAACCAGATCATTCTGATTGAGAACGGCAAGTTCAAGGCCATTGGGCCTAATCTGGCCATTCCGGCTGGTGCGGAAGTCATTGATTTGTCCAACCTTACTGTTATGCCCGGACTGGTGGACGCCCACAACCACCTGGCATTGACCTATAAGGTAGTACCGGAAAGAAACATATATTATTATACCTACATCACGGAGAGCACTGCTTTGCGGGCCATTCAGGCTGCCTCCAACGGTATGCAAATGTTGTCATCTGGTTTTACCATCGTACGCGATATGGGCAACAATGGGAACTACGCAGACACCGCCCTGCGGCAAGCCATCGAGCAGGGTTGGATACCAGGTCCTAAGATTATCAACTCCGGCATCATCATTGGAAGCATTGGTGGTCAATTCTGGCCCACACCAGAAATGGGCGCGCCGGGTAAGAACATTACTTACCCCGAATACATTGATGCCGATACCCCCGATGAGTTGGTGAAAGCCATCCGGCAGAATGAATTGTTCGGTGCCAAGGTGATCAAGATTTGTGTTGATTGTAAGCCCTGGGGCTACAGCGTTGATGACATCAAGTTGGCTATCGGCGAAGCTGCCAAAGCCGGACTGAAAGTCGAAGGGCATGTGCAAACCGTTGATGGTGCGCGGCGCGCCATTGAAGCGGGTATCTGGTCCATTGCTCACGATACCGGGCTCAATGATGAGATGCACAAACTGATGGCTAAAAAAGGAATTTTTCGTGCAGGCACAGAGACGCCGATGACCCTCGATGAGCACACCACGCCGGAGCGCTATGCGCGCACGGTGGCAAGTCTGCGAAATGCCTGGGAGAACAAAGTTCCCCTCACCTATTCCACCGATGCTGACTATTATGTTCCAGGAAAAACACGCG
>DNZD01000238.1 GCA_003504855.1 Cytophagales bacterium | reverse complement strand
CTTCCCGGATGGCCAAAGTCCTTCGCCATGGCTGCCGCCTTTTCGATCACAACATTGAAATTTACTTCATCTGCCTGCGGGCGCGTCAGGATGAGTGCCTGATCATAGATGTCGTACGCTTTCAATGAATCGCCAAGGTTGCGATACATCAGGGCAATATTGCACAACAGTGTTCTTGTATTCGTGGTGTCCTCTTCATCCTGATAGTATTTCAGCGGCTTCTCGTACAGCGCAATTAATGCCTTGGCTGTTGAAGAATCGCGGGTGGCCAAATCACCCAGGTTAGTAGCCTTTTTCCAATAAGCATCCGCCAACTGTTCAGGCTCATCGATGGACAATAAGTGCTGAATGGCAAGGTCATGGTATTTGTCCGCTTCCGAATGATGTTTTCTCGCCTCTAACAGGGCAGCTACCGACTGGGCTGTGGCGGCACTTTTTTCATCATCCTTGATTGTCCGGGTAAACTGATATCGCTGGATGGCCATTTCCAACTTTCGCTTGCCACTGCCAAACGTATCAAAATTGTCAATGGCCTTGTCCAGAATTCCTATGTAGTAATATGGATCGGAATACTTTTTGGTCAGGGTTATTGCCTGTCGAAAGGTTTGGTAAGATTTCAGTGAGTCCTTCAAATCAGCATAAGTCAGGGCAATATTGCTCATCATCGTTGCCATGCTGGCCGTGTCCTTTTCCAGTGTAAACAGGCCAAGTGCTTTTTGATAGGTAGCTATTCCGCTGAGGCGGTCTTTTAATAAGACGCTTTGGTTGTATCCTTTAAACCAGAGTGCACTCGCTTCGCGCGCTTTGTTGCCCGATTTTCTAAATCCATCTGCTGCCTGTTGATAGTATTGATCTGCTTTTTTGAAATCCTCCTTGCCCGATTGGTAGACCGAACCCAGGTACTCATAGAGGTTAGACTGCTTATCCAATGCTGATGAGCCCTTCAAAGCCTCCAGCATACTTTCATATAACGCTATGGCGTCATCATATTTTTTCTGCTTCTCATAGACATCTCCAATCTTGATGTAGGTGTTGTAAGAGCTGTCCGGATAATTGGTTCCAAAAATCAGCAACTTCTTGTTGTAGAAATACAACATAGAACTGTATTCCTCAGTACGCTTAAAGGGCTGCAGGCAAGTCTCCACGAGCCGCAACACCTGCGTTTTGTCACTCATCCGATTACCCAATTCAAAGGCCTTCTCGATCAGGTCTGCATATCCATCACCTACCTGGAGGAACTCCTGACGGTACAATATCTGCCGGTAGCTGTTCACGGCATTTGCAGTATCTGCTGCAGCGAGATATACTTCGGCAGACTTCTGAAAATGATGCCTGGATGCCTTAGCGTCATCGATCATATAATTCACGAGGCCCAGGTTATAATTCATGGCTCCTTCCCCGGATCCATTTTTATTGATTTGCGCATAACGGATGGCCTCCTGATACACCGGCACCGCTTCCTTATACTTTTCAAACTGGTACAAGGCATTGCCATACGCCTCCAATGATCCATAAATACTGCTGATATAAACTTCATTGGAAGGATCCTCTTTCAGCAATTGCCGTTTCAGCGCGATGGACTCCTCAAATGCGCGGAATGCCTTATCGGCCTCATTTAGCGCCTGATACGAAACCCCCACCCTATTTTTGCTGCGAGCCAATTGGTATTGATTACCTGCCTTCTTCAAGTCTTCACCTGCGTCAGTTGCTGAAGCAAGTGCCTGGGTATACTCTTCCTGGGCAAAATAAATCTCTGCCTGAACCAACTTACTTGATCCGCGAAGGCCGAGGTTGTTGTTTAGTGCGGCGAACCGAATGCAAATTTCGGCTACCTGATGGGCTTCCTTAAATTTCTCAGTGTTATATAAGGTGATGGCCTCGGTGCGCCAACGGTCTATCGTACTGTCGGGCAGTTCATTTTTGTGCTGATTGTAATAGGTCTCCCATTGCGAAGCAGGCATCCCCATCAGGGTTCGCAGTTGCAAATCCTGCGCGTGCGCACCAAGCCATAAGCAGATTGAGAAAATCAAGGTAAATGCCGGACGCATGGGTGTAGTAGCATCCCAAATTTACACGCTGGCCTTTCAAATACCGGATTTTGCGATCACAATTGGAAGAAAATGCGTGATTTCCACCAATATTCTCTGTACTGGTGCGGATGTTTCCATAGGTGGTGGTACGGATATTGCCGCCAGAGACGCTCTTTGTGGCACCATGATACGGACGCTGACAACGTTAATTTATAGAACAAAACGGTACGTGAATTTCATCACAAAGACATTGTGGGCTTGTTGGGTAGCATCAAAGGAATACGCCCGGTGATCCGGTGTGCCGGCGCTGTAAAAAGCACCATTCAATTCCTGTGTCCAAACCAAAAACAAGGTTGAGCCAGGTATGTACTCCCACCGGACAACCATGTTTGACCGAAACTGCCCGAAGTTAAAGTCCGGCTTATTGAATGTATAATCGGTGAGGCCCTGGTTATTGTTTACGTGGTAGGTGGAGCCATCACCTGATAATGTGGGGGCTGGCAACGCCATGTAGCGCTGATGGTACTCAGCCGCATTGGCTTGTGTGATTGATTTGAAGTTGGAATAAGCGCCTGCTGTGCCAAAGGGTTGTCCCCAATATTGAATGGATAAGTTTGGCGTGACCATATAGGTTACGCGCAGGGACACGCGAACAGTTGTCTGATCAATCTCCCCCACAATATATCGGGGGTCCGTTCCGCTTTCAGCAGTAGCCACATACTGCATTTGGTTCAGGTTGTGGGTAAAACTGGGGGCCAAAGAAATGTTCATCGCATTAACCGGACGCCAGGTCATATTGATATCCACATTGGCCGTATTCATGTAATTATTATTGCCCCACAACCAATAGGGATTAATATTCAAATAGAATTTCTTTCTCCGGTCCGTTCCTGCCCACACCCAATATTGAACATTACCCGGGTAGCGAAGCGCCGGTCCACCGCGCAAATCAGCGTTAGAAACACTATGATCATTGTGTGACAGTCCCATTCCCAACTCCCAGAAATTCTTAAACTGCACCTGGCTGTTAATCTCCTTATCGGATGAAAGGCTATGACCGCCAAAGTCCCACGACTGAGATTGATACAGATTATAGTATTGCGACCGAAGGATTCCAACCGGGTTTGGTATGCGGTACTGGAGCAATAGCCACTGCTTTTGTTGATCCGTTTGCAGCAAAAAGCCGATATCGTTTAGCTCCAATTGCGGTGACAACCAGCTATAACCGGTATCAAAGACAAATTTTCCACTCCGTTTGCCCAGGATGATAGTGCCTCCGGTGCCAGTGAGTGATCGTCGGGTTGAGTCAACATGGGCGTGGTCATTGTCGGGGCGCTGGAAATATCGCTCCGAACTGCGCTGCTTTTCGATCATGGCTGTTTCGCTTCCATGCACATAGCTCATGAATGCTTTGCCACTCACATAAAATTTGCGGTCTTTCCAATTGTGAACCAGGTCGATGCCACCTGTATACGCTTTGTCAGGAAGCCAATTGAGCAGCGGGTCATCGATCTTTCTATTTACGGCAGTAAACATTCCCCCAACTATCGTATTGCCCTTGTGAATATCTTGTTGGGCGCGGGCTACGAAATAGTTGGTGAGTGGTTCCACGTTTTGGTAACGCGTTGTCCCAAGAGAATCGATTTGAGCTTTTTCAGGTGCCGTCGTCGTTTCCAGCACACCCCACGAAAATCCGTTGCGATTCTTGCCGGTGAGCTTCGCAGCGCCAAGAATCGCAGTTCGTCCTTTTACTTTCGCAAACTCATTGGCCGAAAGATTGACCGACCCCTGGGGGCTTCGTCCAATTCTGCGGGAGTAGAAGAGATTGTTGGTATTGTAATCCGACAGGGGAAAATTGAGGGTGTTATTTCCTTCAATAAAGAATGGCCGTCGTTCCTGGAAAAATAATTCAAACGCAGTCAGGTTCACCCGTGATGGATCAGCTTCAACCTGACCAAAATCGGGATTAACGGTGAGGTCAAGGGTGACATCGCTGGTGATGCCAATCTTCGCGTCCAATCCTACGGCCGTATTGGAGGAACTGCCCGTCATAAAAGGATTGCCTTCTTCTTTCTGAAAGGTTTCTCCCTTGGCAACGACGTAAGGTTGAATTTCCAATTGCTTTTGAGGTTTGATGCCACTGATGCCTTTGAGTTCCGCAAACAAGTGAACATATCCAGGAGCCGTTGGTGGGATATATTGAAAAATGGATCGTTCTTGATTCCTATAGAAGTTGCGCATAATCTGAAATCCCCACGTATGCTCGGGGCGATCCGTAAATCGCAATTGACTCAGTGGTATGCGAAGTTCTGCGACCCAGCCTTCCGAGTTGATGCTTGTCTTGAGGTACCAGATGGGGTCCCAGCTGGTGTCCCAGTTGTCGCCGTTGTTTGAAACATATTCATCTCCCTTCACACCGGAGACTGATGATGTGAATGAGAAAGCTGATCGCTTATCAGCATAACTGTCAATATTGATTTCCACCCAATCGCCATCGAATCCATCCCGCCTGGACATGCGTTGCACAATTTTCGCAGGCTCCGGATCCACACACCTGAATGCTACGTACAGGTTGTGCGCGTCATAGAGTATTTTGAAATACGTCTGGACAGAGGCCACGGCGCCGGCATCGGGTTCACGCTGACGAAAAGTTCCACCGCCCCAGGGCACTTGTTCCCAGGCCGGGTCATTGATAATTCCATCAATTTTCGGGGGCTCGCTCTTTACCCAGGCAGTTGTATAGGATTTGGTGGGATCAAGTTTCAGTTTGGTGGAGTCCGTTTGAGCCATGACCGACAAGGCGCTGATTGAGCTTGCGATCGTACACCAGAATTTCGTTCTTAACCCCACGCGCTAAACTTGATTGGTTTTCAGATTGGGCCACGAAAGTAGCAGAAGCCTTAACGTAGGAAATACGTCTAAGGTTGATTATCGGCCAAAGCCATTCACCAGCGACAGGCCGTCGAATTTGAGCCACGAGTGGCAGGGATTGCGCATGTCTCGGGCGGGAAATTCATTGATGCAGGCTCAACTAAAGGCAGGTCAGTGGATAGAAAACCAGCTAATTGGGACCTGAAAGGGGAAAAATTGTTTTCCCGGGGGCGCGAATTTTTGGTCAAATCGAAATCTCAATTACCTTTGCAGTCCTTAAAATAAAAGGGAGCTTAGCTCAGCTGGTT
>DNZD01000163.1 GCA_003504855.1 Cytophagales bacterium | reverse complement strand
GAAAAAGGAATAGTCATTGATGGTGGTTTCATTGTAGTCATGGAGAAAATCCAGATCCATAAGGGTGGAGGCAGACCAGTCGGCATTGCAATGAATAAGTCGCGCGTAGTAGTTACTGCGTTGTTCCTGGAGGTCATCAAATTCCAGCATCAGGTTTTGGATGTCCATTCGCGCTACTGGGGGCAATAATTGATTGCCTTCCGAAGCCTGGTTGGGGTAACATTGAACCGACCGGATTTGAGGTTCATAGGTTTTATCCTGTAAAACCAGTGTTTTCTGCCCAAAAACGAGGGATGGAATTAAAAGAAGCAGAAAAATAATCCTGAATTTCAGACTGGTGCGGGTTACTGTCATGACCAGAAAACGATTTATGTCAAATCATTATTTCCTATGGACATTGCAAATTCAACCGGCAAGCGCAAAGTGGCCAGGTACCTCGATGCGGTCCTTTTCATTGCCGCATTGTTGCTTGTTAGTTCATTACTGGAAATCATTCGGTTTTAGCTTTCAACGCATCCAATTCCAACACAATCTCTTCCCAACGCTTATTGAGCGTCTCCAGTGCTGCTGTTTGTTTATCAAGGTCCTGCTGATGAGCAGACAGTACGTCAAATTTTGAGTAGACTTCCGGCTGACTCATGGTCTCTAACAGCGCTGCCTGCTTCTTTTGGGCCGCCTCAATTTTTTCTTCTAGTTGCGCCAATTCTTTTTCTAGTTTACGGGTCGAAGGATTGACTGGCTTAGCGGGTTGGGGAGCCGGTGACTCTGTCTCTGTCTTCCTGGGCGGTGGTGGTGGCGTTTCAGGCGCAGTAGCCTTTTGCTTACTCCTCCAGTATTCAAATTCGTCGTAGGTGCCGGGATATTCCTTGATCTGATGATCTTCAATGTACCAGATCTTGTTGGCAATCTGGCTGATGAAAAACCGGTTGTGGGAAACCACCACAAAACTTCCGGCATATTGCTGAAGCGCCTGAATGAGAATATTCTCTGATATGAAATCAAGGTGGTTGGTGGGCTCGTCGAGCAAAAGAAAATTAGCTTCAGAGATCAGGGTCTTGGCCAAAGCTACCCTTGACTTTTCTCCACCGGAGAGTACCTTGATTTTTTTGTACTGGTCGTCGTCGGAGAAGAGAAAGCAACCGAGGATACCCCTCAACTCTTGTTCCGTTTTACCACTGCCGGCTTGTTTGAGTTCCTCGAGGATCTCATTATCCACATGCAGGGCTTCCAGTTGGTGCTGTGCATAGAATCCCTGAATCACATTGTATCCGATCGTGCGGTCGCCGTTTACCGGCTCCGTCCCGGAAAGAATACGCAATAGGGTCGATTTGCCTTTTCCGTTCGCACCGATGAGGGCAATTTTATCACCGCGTTCAATGGTGGCATTGGTGTGTTTGAGAATCTGCAAGTCACCATAGGCCTTGGAAACATCCTTCAGGGTAACGACATGACGGCCTGATGGTTGGTTGAACTTGAATTTGAAGTTAACGGCTGCCGTATCGTCGACCACTTCTTCCACCAGGTCCATGCGGTTGATTGCCTTGATCCTGGATTGTACCTGACGGGCTTTGGTAGCCTTGGCTTTGAAACGCTCGATGAAACGTTCAGCTTGCCTTATTTTGGCCTGCTGATTTTCAAACGCATTCTGCTGGATGTTCTCCCGCATTTCCTTTTCCTCGAGGTAGAAACTGTAATTGCCTTCATAGGAGATCAATTGCGATTGGGTTACTTCTACCGTTTTGGTGATGACATTATTAAGAAACTCCCGGTCGTGAGAGACGATGACAACTGCGCCTTCATAGGTACGCAGGTAATTTTCCACCCACTCAATGGAGGGAAGGTCAAGGTGGTTAGTAGGCTCATCCAGCATGAGCAAGGATGGCTTCTCCAGCAATAATTTGGCAAGCATCACGCGCATGCGCCACCCCCCTGAAAACTCGCGCAGCGGCCGGTGCAGGTCTTTGGTGGAAAAACCGATCCCCTCCAATACTTCTTCAGCCTTGGCCTGCATGGTGTATCCGTCCAGGTGCTCAAATCTTTCCTGAAGCCGGGTCAACTTGTCGACCAGGTCTTCGGAATAGGTTGTTTCGAGTTGGTGTAGTATTTTCTCGATTTCACGTTGTGTATCAACGGCATCTTTGAAAGCACCCATGGCCACGGTGAGAATGGCGTCCTCACTCTGGAAGGAGAGGAGGTCCTGGTTGAGAAATCCGATGGTACAGTCGCGCGACTTGCTGATGCTCCCCTCATTCACCTTCATTTCGCCATAAATGAGTTTGAGCAACGTGGATTTTCCACGTCCATTGAGCCCAATCAAGCCGATCTTGTCGTCTGGCTTGATAAACATGGACGCGTTTTCATAAAGTGCCCTTCCGCCGATGAAGTACGAGATATTAGATATAGAAATCATGCCCTGGACTCAATTCGTAAAAAATGTCCCAAAGATACCATTCCGCCCGTAAAAAATCGGACCGATGGTAGGTGTCACCGTCGGACCAACCATTATCTTGGCAGGCTCAAACATGACTATGAAATACATCGCTCTTATTGCCTGTGTTGCCCTGCTTACGTTAGGTTGCACGAATTCAAAGAAATCCGGTGAATTGGTTGCCCTTGGCGGTGGCCCTGCTTTTTCCGGGGCCAGTGACAGCTTGCCTTTGAATACCATCAAACTTCCTGCCGGTTTCAAAATCAGCGTTTATGCTGAGGTGGAGGATGCGCGCTCCATGGCCCTTTCTCCAAATGGCACCTTATTTGTCGGCAACCGTTCTGGTGATAAGGTATATGCCGTTCGTGATGAGGATGGCGATTTTAAGGCTGATAAGAAATGGGTAGTGGCCTCAGGTCTGAATACGCCCAATGGTGTGGCCCTAAAAGATGGCGACCTGTATATCGCTGAGATCAGCCGTATTTCGAAGCTGGCAGGAATAGAGGCCAAACTGGATAACCCAGGCACGCCTGAAACTGTTTATGATAAGTATCCTACTGAAACACACCATGGCTGGAAGTATATCGCATTCGGCCCTGATGGGAAGTTATATGTCCCGGTAGGTGCCCCATGCAATAACTGCGAATCCAAGGATCCCGTGTTTGCCAGCATTACACGGATGAACGCAGACGGTACAGGCCTGGAAGTTTTTGCCAATGGAGTTCGTAATACCGTGGGCTTTACCTGGCAACCAGAAACAAATGATTTGTGGTTTACCGATAATGGCCGTGATATGTTAGGAGATTCAATACCTCCCTGCGAATTGAACAAAGCTTCTCAGGCCGGAATGCACTTCGGTTATCCTTACTGTCAGGGCGGGTATATCAAAGATCCAGAGTTTGGGGACAAACGTCCTTGCAGCGAATTCACACCCCCTGCACAAAAACTCGGCCCTCATGTTGCACCCCTGGGACTGAAGTTTTATACCGCATCCATGTTCCCGAAAGAGTACCAGGGCCACTTGTTTATTGCAGAACACGGTTCATGGAACCGCAGTCCGGAAGCAGGGCATATTGGTTACCGAATCAGCCTGGTAAAAGTAGCGAATGGTGAAGCCACGAGCTATGAGACTTTTGCCAGTGGTTGGTTGGATTCCGAAGGCAAGAAGAAATGGGGACGTCCCGTGGATGTTATCCTCTTGCCGGATGGTTCCATGCTTGTGAGCGATGATATGGCCGGGGTGATTTACCGGATATCTTATCAGGGTTAGAAGTCGGCGGCTATATCGTCGATTTTTTTGCCTTTGTCTAGCCGCATTTGCTGCAACAACGGATAGCATCGGTAGGTGAGTCGCAATTCATTCTTGGAATGATCGCGAAAAGTGAGGCTTAGCGTCTTCGTATTCCAGTTGTAGGAATCCGTTGGTGTCATGTAGGCGGGTTTACCGAATGACTTCTCCATGCCTTTCATCAGCCGGATATCTTTTTGGGTAATCACGATGATTTCATAGACCTTGTCCTTGTAGGTCTTGACTTCAATTTTCTTCACCCTGACTTCGCCAATGGTTTTATAGGCATCATTCTCTACTTCATAGAGCTTTGCAGGGAACTCGTTCTTCTCCTTGATTTCCTTTTTAAAAACCGCTCCCTGAACACTGTCAATCGGGGTACCCAGTTTGAGGTCCTTAAACCCATTTCGGCGGTCCAGTTCGGCCAGGTCCTGAGCAAAAAGTCCGGAGGACAACAGGATCAAAGCAACTAAAGGTATGGATTTCATAATTTTTGGTCTTGGAATTGAATTGGGATAACTACCTGGGTATCGTCCCAAACCATCAGGAGGTCGGCGCGGTCGTTGCGCGAATTCAATTGGATGGTAAATGACTCATACACTACATCCCGGGAGCGGGTAGATGGAACATCGAATCGAAGTACATCCTGTTTGGGATTATAGTTGTAAGCACCCCATAAACCGAGGTCGTTATTGAAAATGACCGACCATTTGTTCTGATGGGGAATCGTGAACAGGCTGTAGGTCCCTGCTGTTAGATCCATGCCGTTGATTTTGATAT
>DNZD01000177.1:1674-4374 GCA_003504855.1 Cytophagales bacterium | reverse complement strand
ATCGGGGAAATATCGGTGTGTGGGGAATCCGGTCACATGTTGAATTCTGATCTCACGGTAGCTTTCAATACAAAAGCAAATACTTCGTTTTTAGACCGCAATCATTGAATTTGCTTCCGTGATTGCTAAATCACGGTATACACGCATACCCTCCTACCCTTACTTCAATATACACGCAGGACGGTATGTTTACTTGGTTGAGGGGCCGGTACATTTGATCATCACCAAACCCCTAACGTATGATCAAGAAACCATTGCTCCTCGTGCTGCTACTGATGTCTGTTCAGGTATTGGCACAAAACAATGATGAACTCATCAAAGCGAGTCTTGCCGGCGATGTCGGGAAGGTTAAGTCGCTGGTTGAAGGTGGCGCGAATGTAAATTATGCTGATGCAAATGGAAACACCCCCATCGGCGTCGCATACCTTTCACCTGCGGTAACCGAGTACCTCATCTCCAAAGGTGCAGATGTCAATGGAGGGTTTCCTTCCCTGGTCAGCGCATCACGCTACTACTCCATCGATGTGATGAAAATGTTGCTCAAGGCCGGCGCTGATCCCAACAAGCCTGGCGTCATCAAGGTCGATCTCGCAGGTCCGATGAAAAAGATGCTGGCCGATGAGAAAGCCAAAGGGAAAAAAGCCAACAAGTATATGGTGAAGGCCTTTGAAGACCAAATCGCCAAATTGCCTCCCGGAAACTCCGTCAGCTATTCGGCGCTCCAGTGGGCGGTCGGTATGTCCAATTGCAAGGAATGTATCCAACTGCTATTGGACGCCGGTGCAAAAACCGATTTCAAAAACAGTGTCACCGGTGGAAACATCATCCATGAATTGGCCTTCACCTGGATACCTGTCAGCCAGCGCGCCAACAACATCGTCACCAACATCCCCTACCTCGAAAAAGCGGGTTTAACCATCCCCGATTGGTACAGAAATATCAATATCTATGACAAAGGAAACTTCGACGACATCCTTAAACTGCTTATATCAAAAGGTGCTGACCTTGAGTTTCTGGACAACAACCAACGGACACCCCTGAAGAATGCTGTGTTGCAACCAAAGGTCAACGCCGAAGTCGTGCTGTCCCTCATCGCCAACGGAGCCAGTGTAAAAGCAACCGGAATGACGAATGAGATTACCGAATTCCAAAAAGAAACGGAGAATGTTGATAAAATCAAGGTGCGCTTTGATTTTCCCCGGGAAGGAAGAAATGCAAATGGTGCGGGATATAGTGCCAACATGGACCTCGTGAATCCCAAACCAAAACGCATCGCCCTAATCAGTTTCTATCTTTATGATCCCGGCAAGGGTAAGGTCACGGGCGGTGCCAATAGTGCCAAGGTTACAGCCTCTGTTTGGCGAACCCCCGATGCGATAGCCCAAACTCAAATTGACGGTTTCTATAGCAAGGGAATCAGTGCCCTGAAAGCTTCCTTCAAAGAAAATGGCATGGATCTGCTCACACCGGCAGAGTTCCTCGACACCGATGAGAAAGCTGACTTTTACTATGACTTCAGCCAGGAGTCAGCGAAGAAAGAAAAGACCTCGATAACACGTGCCCGAACTGCAGGCGGATTCATGGGAGAAACAGCCATCGCCACGGTATCCACCCTCAAGATTTCCCCCAGCGATGGCGGGTATCGCCAGTTCTTTATCGCCAACGAAGCCGAAGATGAATCCATCATCGCCAATTTTCAGGGCGGTGTGTTTAGCGCTAACCGCAAGTTGACTTCAAGTCTCGGTTACGAACTCTGCAAAGGACTTGGTGTAGATGCGGTAGTAGCCGTTTACATCTGCACGCGAAAGCCCAAGATGAATAAGGAGGATTATGGTGTAAACGCCGTCGTTACCATGATGTTTGGGCCTAACCCCGGCCGCTCCGAAGGAACAGATCCGGAAGCGAAGAACCTGGGACAATTCTATTGCGGTACACGTACGTACTACAGTTCACCGGCCATTTTTAAAGAAGCCGATGGAATATTCGGTCAATACGATGGCATCGCCAATGTACTGAAGGCGCACGTGGCCAAGATGGCTCGTTATGTCAATGGCAAAGAGAAAGACGAAGACTAACTGAATGGAATGGCAACAAAAAAAAGGGAGCTTTGCTCCCTTTTTCATTACCAGGAAATAATCTTCTTGTCCCGATAGAACTTGCCGGTTTTTGCATCAGCAGCCGTCGATAACCAAATAGCGGTCTCCGCTCCCTGCTCTACCGATCGCGACGCACCAGCACCACCCATATCCGTCTTTACCCACCCCGGACACATGGCCATCACTTTCACGGTGGTGCTTCGTAGTTCTGCCGCCAACAGTATGGTGAATGAATTCAACGATGACTTGCTCAACCGGTAAGCGCCATATCCACCACTTTCCAGTGAAGCCTGTTCTCCCATGCCGCTGGACACATTGATAATGCGGGCATCCATGCTCTTGCGAAGCAACGGTAAAAAGTACTTCGAGGTCCGTATGGGCCCCATGAAATTGGCATCCATCACACTGCTTACCTGAGGCAGATCAAACTCCTGCATGGCGTGGTTGCCCATCACCCCGGCATTGTTTATCAATACGTCCAGGTGATCAAAATGCCTGGATACCTGATCAGCAGCTTCCCGGACAGAATCTTCACTGGTCACATCCAGGGCTACTCCGATGGCACCGTGACCGATGGACTTCGCAGCCTGGTCAGCCTTGGCTT
>DNZD01000177.1:0-1540 GCA_003504855.1 Cytophagales bacterium | reverse complement strand
GAACGAGCCGTGGCGATCACTTGCCAGCCCAACGCGGCCATGCCGCTGGCAATGCCTAAACCGATACCCCGGTTGGTACCGGTAATCAAAACAACTTGCTTGGCCATATCAACTGTTCTCGTAAACTGATTTGAATACCTGCGCAAACTGTTCTGCCGTCAAGGGAGTTGTGTTGGATGCATCACGTTGCACATCTTCCAGTACCCGCCCTTCATTGGCAGCCTTCACAAACTCATTCATACGAATGGCTGTACTCTCACTCATACCCGCACCAGTCATGCCCTTTTGGGCATCTTCATAGGAAAACTGCACGTACTTCAAATCAGGCTTTCCAATAGCCGCTCCATATATGGCAGCAATTTCGTTGTACGTGTAATCTCTTGCGCCCAGCACATACTTGTGCTGCTTGCCGGTGAAGTTCAGTTCAGTGAGTTGACTGAGGGCCACGGTGGCAATGTCCGAAGTAGCAACCATCGGCATCTTTACGTCACCGCGAAGCGGCGAACTCATAATCCCCATATGCTTCACCATGCCTGCCATACCCAGGCTGTTCTCCAGAAAATAAGAGGCGCGCAGGTGAAGGATATTTATCCCGGACAATTCATTCAATTTCGTTTCCATATGCTGCAAGCCCTGCACTACACCCGCACCCTGCGGCAAATGCGCACCAACGCTGCTCAGGGTAACTACATGCCTGATGGACGACCCCATCAGGGCCTCGACGAAAGCTTTGGTGTAGGCAGCCTGTGCTGCAGAAAAATCAGTTGAGGTATACAGTGCAGGAATCAGCAGATACGCCGCATCATAACCCGCGAATGCTTTTTTCAGCAAAGCCGCGTCATTGGATTCTCCGACAATCACCTCGGCACCCATGGCGGCAAGGTCGGCCGCACGGGATGCATCCCGGGTTACTACCCGCACCGCATTTTTTTGAGCAAGGAGTCCAATGGCTACTGGTTTGCCGGTATGACCCGTGGCACCTAAAATCACATATTTCTTCATTTCAATATTGGTTTAAAATTGTATGGTTACTTGGCAACGGCCGGCATGCGTAGCAATTTGAATGCATGCATCCATTCATTGTTGATCATTCCCGGAATACACCAGAGCATACACAGGGGTTCAATGGCGCGGGCTGACTCCACACGACCAAAATCAGCGGGCTCCCAGCCAAAGGTGTCCAGGATAGCGGCCACATCACGCTTGGCGTCCCGATCATTGCCACAGATAAACATGGTAGGCTTGCCATCCGGAAATGCAGGATTCACCATGAACAAATTGCCTACGCTGTTGAAAGCCTTTACAAACCGGGCTTCCGGTGCTGTTCGTTGCAGTCGCTCCATCAGAGAATCTGACAAGGAGGTGAAATAAGCAAGCACACCGCTGGCCGGAGGTTCGGGTGCAATCGGATTGTTCGTGTCAATCACCACTTTCCCGTTTAGCCACGGCTTGAGCGAAGACACTACCGACTCGGCGCTGGTTCCCTTCACGGCCAACACCAATATCTCCCCGAACTTCGATGCATCTTCAAAACTACCTA
>DNZD01000291.1 GCA_003504855.1 Cytophagales bacterium | reverse complement strand
CGGCTGATGTCGCCGCCGTAGCACTTCGCGATCACGTTCTTGCGCATGGCGCTAACCGTTTCACGGGCAATAATTTTCTGGCCGATGGTAGCCTGTATGGCCACTTCAAACATATGGCGCGGAATGAGTTCTTTCAGCTTTTCACACAATTTCCTTCCCCACTCATAGGATTTGGCGCGGTGCACGATGGCGGAAAGGGCATCTACCTTTTCCCCATTGAGCTGCACGTCCAGCTTAACCATGTCCGACTCTTTGTATCCGATCAGGTGATAATCGAGTGATGCATAGCCCCGGGAGATTGTCTTGAGCTTATCAAAGAAGTCAAAAACGATTTCAGCGAGTGGCATTTCAAAAGTCAATTCAACGCGATCCGATGTGAGGTATATCTGATTCTTGATGATACCCCGCTTGTCCATACAGAGTCCGATAATGGCCCCAATGTAATCGGCTTTTGTAATGATCTGGGCAGCGATATAAGGCTCTTCAATGACCGACAGGTGGGTTGGATCCGGCATCTCCGAGGGTGCGTTGATCTCGATAACTTTTCCGTTGGTCAGCAGCGCACGGAATTTAACTGACGGCACCGTTGTAATAACGGTCATGTTAAACTCGCGCTCGAGGCGCTCCTGCACAATCTCCATGTGAAGCATACCGAGGAATCCGCAACGGAAACCAAAGCCCAGGGCGGCCGAAGTTTCAGGCTCCCATACAAGGGCGGCATCATTCAACTGCAATTTCTCCATGGAGGCCCGGAGTTCCTCAAACTCATGGGTGTCTACGGGATAGATACCCGCAAAGACCATCGGCTTGACATCTTCAAAGCCCCGGATCGCTTCGCCAGGATTGTCAACGAGGGTAATGGTATCCCCCACCTTCACTTCCTTGGCCACTTTAATTCCGGAAATCAGGTACCCTACATTGCCGGAGCTAATCTCAGGGCGCGGGTGCTTGTCTAACTTCAGTACGCCGATTTCATCTGCGCCATATACTTTATCGGCATTGACAAACTTGATTTTGTCATTGGTCTTGATGGTACCGTTAAATACCCTGAAGTAAACTTCGATGCCCCGGAAAGAGTTGAAAACCGAGTCAAAGATCATCGCCTGCAATGGTGCCTTGGGATCTCCTTTGGGAGGCGGCACGCGTTCCACCACGGCCTTGAGGATATCTTCGATACCCTTGCCTTCCTTGGCGCTGGCTTTCAATACAGATTCGCGGCTGCAGCCGATCAGGTCAACGATTTGATCGGTCACCTCTTCAGGCATCGCAGCGGGCAGGTCAATTTTATTGAGTACCGGGATAATGGTGAGGTCGTGATCGAGGGCCAAATAGAGATTGGAAATGGTCTGGGCCTGAATTCCCTGTGCCGCGTCCACGATGAGGAGGGCACCCTCACAGGCTGCAATCGACCTTGAGACTTCGTAGGAGAAGTCTACGTGTCCGGGCGTATCAATCAAGTTGAGGACGTATTCCTGGCCATTCAGCTTATAGTTCATCTGGATGGCGTGGGACTTAATTGTAATGCCTTTTTCGCGCTCCAGGTCCATGTTATCGAGAACCTGGGCATGCATTTGACGGTCAGAAAGCGTTCCTGTAAACTCCAGAAGGCGGTCGGCCAGGGTGCTCTTTCCGTGGTCAATATGGGCGATTATGCAAAAATTTCGAATGTTCTTCATTCCAGGCTTAGTTCCAATTTTAAGGCCCCAAAGGTAGGGATAAAATAGGGCTGTGGGAAATCAAAATCCCGGGTGAAATCGCCTCAAATGCAGAACATCTCTTTGCGCGGTTTTCCAGACGAAAAGGGGTTGCAGTTGGCCGGGATTGTTAAGCACCGCAATATTGGAGGCAAATATTTCTCCCATGACTCCCGGAGCCACTTATCATGTCTTTAATCACGGCAATGGCAGTGACAACCTGTTTCGTACACCAGACAATTACCGTTACTTCATGAGCAAGTACTGGCAGCACACAGCAGGAATTGTACGAACCTATGCTTATTGCCTGATGCCTAATCATTTCCATTTCTTGGTTGCGGTGCGGGATGAAAAATCCCTGCGAGACCTAACAGGTTTTAAAGACCTGTCAGGTCTTTGTCTGGAAAAAAAGACAGTGCAGCAATTCAGCAATTTTTTCAATTGTTATGCCAAGGCGTTCAACCGGATGCACCACCGTCGTGGAAAACTCTTTCTTGCGCCATTTCGGAGAAAACCGGTCAACAACCAACATCAATTCATCAATACCTGGAAGTATATTTTATTTAATCCCGTTCACCACGGATTTGTTGAGGAACCTAAACGGTGGGCACACAGCTCAATCCATCATCATCGTACAAGATTTGAAGGGGATCTGCCATACGAAATTGACGTCTCAAACTGGTCGCGAAAAGAACTTATTCCTGATTGGGCCGAATTCCTTGAGCTTGACTACTGACTAATTGATCCATGTAAATAGCCGACTCCACCTGACCTTTCCCAAAAAGTCGGCCTCACTGTCCATGGAAAACCATACGAACAGCGGCTTACCCACAATATGATCCTCCGGTACAAATCCCCAGAACCGGGAATCCAGGGAATTATCACGATTGTCTCCCATCATAAAATAATAGTCCTGCCGAAACGTATACGCAGGAACATCTTTGCCATCAATAAGCAAATGATCATCCTTGATTTCAACATGGTCTAATCCCTCGTACCTGGAAATCACCTCACCGTAAGTATCCAACATTTCATCATTTACGGTTAGCGTCATCCCTGTTTTGGGGATAACCAGCGGTCCAAAGTTATCAACGGACCATGCGGAAGCGAGCGGTTGCGGAAACAGGCCTGGATCATGCTGACTGGATGTAACCATATCCAGCTCAGCGCGCAGTATATAAGGCAGATGTGAAATTGATTCTGCCTGCTCGGAAGTTAAGAACATGCGATAAACTGCGGTTCCTTCGTTGGTTTGACCCATTGGATAGTAATCATTGCCATCCAAATCCAATTGCCGGAGATTGCGTTTGTTGATAATGTCGCGCGCAGTGATCCAGTAGGCTCTCTTTTGACCGGGTCTTGATGCCAGGTGGGATTCATTAGCCCAAACTTCACCGTTGATAATGCGTAAGGTATCTCCAGGCACACCTACACAACGCTTTACGTAGTTGTTCTTCAGGTCCCGCGGGTAATCTATTCCTTCATTTAACTTCACCGGTGGAATATAGAATACCACCACATCACCCCGCTTTACGGTGGTGAATCCCGGGAAACGATAAACCGGCAATTGGACCCAGTCCAGGTAAGATGGAATGTCAGTCCCCCAAATCCTCTGATGTGTGAGCGGAACCTGCAATGGGGTCTGCGGAGTCTGCACACCATAGTGCAGCTTGCTGACAAAGAGGTAGTCCCCAACCAACAACGAGTTCTCCATAGAGGGAGTTGGAATGACAAACGCCTGGGCCACACCCCAACGAAAGAGCGTTGCCGCGATTACGGCAAACGCAATATCATTATACC
>DNZD01000212.1 GCA_003504855.1 Cytophagales bacterium | reverse complement strand
ACCTGATTCTGATGGGCCGCGAGTCAATTGATTTCAATGGCGGCGTGGTGCATGCTATGGTAGGTGAGATGCTCGGCATCCCTTCTTTATCGCCTGTGATGAAACTTGATATTGAGGGTACCGTGGTAAAGATGGCCCAGGAAATCGAAGGGGGTAAGGAGATGGTCGAAGCCAATTTGCCGCTGGTGGCTGGATGTCAGGAGCCGATCGCAGAATGGAAGATTCCCAATATGCGGGGTATCATGAGTGCCCGCACCAAACCGTTGAAAGTAGTTGAAGCGAAGGCGGTCACTTCTGCTGCCAGCCTGAAGAAATACGAATTGCCCGCTCCGAAGAGTGCGGTGCGGATGGTATCAGCAGACAACGTAGGGGAATTGGTTACGCTATTGAAAACAGAGGCGAAAGTGCTCTGATCATCATAAAGAAAATAAGCTATGACAAGTCTTGTATTCATTGAAAGTGCGGAGGGCAAAGTCAAGAAGACTTCCCTGGAGGCAGTCGCTTTTGCAAAGGGCCTGGGCGGTAACGTAGTAGCCATTGGTTTGGGTACCATTGATAAAACAGAGCTTGAGGCAGCCGGCAAGTATGGTGCATCAAAAGTGTTACATGTTGCAGATGCCCGTCTGGATCAACCTGTTATTCAGGTATATGCATCCGTTTTGGTACAGGCCATGCAACAGGAAAATGCTGACAATCTTGTTCTGGCCGGTTCATCCCTGGGCACACCGGTTGGCGCCAAGGTGGCGGTAAAGGCAGGTGCAGCATTTGCATCCAACATTGTTGAACTGCCTAATACCAGTGCCGGATTCGTGGTGAAGCGCAGCATCTATACGGGTAAAGCATTTGCGTTTCTGGAGATGACCTCACCCAAGAAGGTCCTTGCCATCCGCAAGAATGCAGCCGAGCTGAAAGAAACAGGAGCACCGGTTGCGTTAACAGCCTTCGCGCCGACGCTCAATCCGGCTGACTTTACTACCAAGACATTATCCAAAGAGAAAGCCAGTGGTGAGATTTCGCTGCCGGAAGCCAATATTGTGGTGAGTGGTGGACGCGGGATGAAAGGTCCCGAGCACTGGGGCATTGTCGAGGAATTAGCCAAGACCCTCGGGGCAGCAACGGGTTGTAGCAAGCCTGTATCAGACATGGGATGGCGACCGCACCACGAACATGTGGGTCAGACCGGAGTAAAGGTGGCACCGCAATTATATGTGGCCATTGGTATTTCTGGTGCCATTCAGCACCTGGCTGGCGTAAACTCATCAAAATGCATCGTCGTGATCAATAAAGATCCGGAGGCTCCGTTCTTCAAGGCTGCCGACTACGGGATTGTCGGGGATGCATTTGAAGTAATTCCGAAACTGACGGCGGCTCTGAAGGCTGCCAAATAATTGTTCCAGGGCAACAGGTTTCGTGCCCTGATTTTTATAATATCGTAGCTCGTAAAGGCAAGGTGTCGTTGAAAAAAATAAAGCTTGAAATTCTGGGGTTGTCATCCAGTCAGTCACAGACCGGATCATTCGCCCTTGTACTGGGAGAAACAGAAGGAAATCGCAGGCTGCCGATCATCATCGGTATGTTTGAAGCCCAGGCTATTGCTATCGAAATTGAGAAGATTGTGCCTAACCGGCCCATGACGCATGACCTGTTTAAGGCATTCGCCAATTCCTTTCATTTTCATGTGGAAGAGATCATTATCTCTGACCTCAAGGAAGGTGTATTCTTTGCCAAGATTGTCTGCAGTGATGGCCTGAAGAAGTCGGAAGTGGATGCAAGACCTTCGGACGCCATTGCCGTGGGGCTGCGTTTCGACGCACCGATTTATACGTATGAGAATATTCTCGCCGAAGCAGGTATCGTTCTCACCGACGAGGAAGACGAGGAAGAGAAGGAAAAGGAAAGAGAGAAAGCAGAGCCACCCGCCGAGAAGAAGGTGAAGGTGAAAAAGGAGTCGTCGAAGAAAGGGGATGACTACAAAAGTTATTCCGTGGAGAAGTTGAATGAGCTCCTCAAGGATGCCATCGAAAAAGAAGATTATGAGCGCGCAGCCAAACTCCGCGATGAGTTGGGCAAGCGAAACTAACAACCGACTGATCTCCTGACCTCAAACCCAACGCCGTGCTGATCGACTACATTCGTGCCCTGGGCGGACTGCTCTTCATTATTGGAATAGCCTATCTCTTTTCGGCCAACCGAAAGGCCGTGGACTGGCGCCTGGTCATCATCGGAGTTTCCATCCAGATTGTATTTGGTTTGCTGATTGGCAAAGTGGAGTTAGCACAACAGGCTTTCGTGGCCATGAGTGAAGGTTTTGTCAAGTTCCTGAGCTTTGCACAAAAGGGCGCTGCCTTTCTCTACGGTGATCTTTCGCTCAACAGCGATGGTACTACCGGTGTCAGACATAACCTGGGATTCCTTTTCGCCTTTCAGGCATTGCCTACTGTCATCTTCTTCTCGGCCGTTACAGCCGGTTTATACTATTTGGGTATCCTGCAGAAAGTTGTATTTGCTTTCGCCTGGCTGATGGCACGCACCATGCGCCTGTCAGGTTCAGAAAGTCTCTCAGCGTCTGCCAACATTTTCATGGGACAAACGGAAGCCCCGTTGCTCATCAGGCCCTTCATTGCCCGCATGACGCAGTCTGAATTGCATTGTGTGATGGTAGGAGGTATGGCAACGCTCGCAGGCAGTGTATTGGCTGCCTATGTGTCATTTTTGGGTGGCGGCGATCCGGTTGAACAGGCGAAATACGCTTCCTATCTGCTCAGCGCATCGATCATGAATGCCCCGGCGGCTATCGTATTGTCGAAGATGTTCTACCCGGAAACTGAACGAGACAAAATTGACTCACAACTTCAGGTCAACAAAGAACAGATTGGTTCAGGCGTGATTGATGCGTTGGCCAATGGTGCAGCAGACGGTTTGAAACTGGCCCTCAACATTGGTGCCATGCTCCTCGCCTTCATCGCGGTGATCTATGCCCTCAACTGGATATTGGTGGACCTCATCGGCGCCTACACCGGACTTAATGAGTTTGTTACCCAATCAACCAACGGTACCTATACCGGATTTTCATTGCAATATATCCTGGGACAAGTCTTCCGCATCTTTGCCTTCATCATCGGCGTAGGTTGGGATGAATCGCTGCAGGTGGGAAGTTTGCTGGGCCAGAAGATGGTGATCAATGAATTTGTCGCCTACCTCGATCTTGCCAACATGAAAGCTTCGGGTGTGCTCAGTGAGAAAGCCATTCGTATTTCCACCTATGCGTTGTGTGGTTTTGCCAACTTCAGTTCGATCGCCATTCAGATCGGAGGCATCGGTGGCATGGCGCCTTCGCGTCAGGGTGATTTGGCCAAGCTGGGTATGCGCGCCATGATTGCCGCATCACTCGCCACCATGATGACCGGTACAATCGCAGGGGCAATCTTCTGATCTTCGCCTGCAGTCCTCAGTAAGTAAAGACGGGAACACCGTTTACACACTCCACGCCTGTGGGTGTTGGCGGAACGAAGCAAGGCCCACTACATGGCCATTTGGTGATGAATTCTTTCTGGGCCCGGTTATAGGATTCAATCTCTTTGAGAAACGCGGTTGTATCTATGGTTGTCGAATAAATGATATAGCCAACCGGACCACCACAGCATCGGGTGCCATAGAAAGTAAAAGCCCAACCGGATGAATCTGTGCATGATGCGTTCATGGCAAGACTCTCAATTTTGGACCATTGCTCTTTCAGGTGCTGGAGTTCCTGCTCCCGGGTCAATTCAACGTGATCATCTGAGCAAGAAATACAGACTCCAATCAGGGTTGTAAAGAATATGGCTTTTAAGTACTGCAAATAGTTTAATGTTTACTCCATGTTTATGACTGAACAAGCAAAAAGGTAACTAAATCAATTCGATCAGCGGATTGACATTCGTTGGCTTTATGCCTAATCTTATCCAATGAAAAAGCTGGTCTTCATCCTCCTTGCTGTTCTGACCCTGAACACTTTTGGCCAGGGTTTGATCATCCGTTCAACCATTCATTGCGATTCGGCCAACGTACCGGCTGTGAGAAGTGCGGTGCAGACGTTCAAACCTGTTTGGGACCAGATCGCGAAGGAGGGCAGGATATCCAACTGGGAATATGCTGATGCAGTCAAAGGAACACGACTTACGCTGACCTATGACTTTGGAGTGGAAAGCGAAGCGAAACTCGTTGAGGCACGGAATGAATTCATGGCCCGTGTTGAAAAGCAGTTTCCTGTTCAATTCGGCAACTACCGGCAATTCTGCAAGACGTCACGCGACAGTGTACGCCGGCGCGGCGTCACCTTTCCAGTCATACACGACAATGGCGCCTTCGTATTTCAGGTCGCCGGCATAGACGAAACACCGGATCCCAAACTGAACTACAATGTGGTGTTCGACTTTACTTCCTATACAGAACGTAAGAAAGATGTGGTAGACTCATCGGCCATCAACTGGGGACTTCAGCAGGTGGGGAGGGTTCTCAACCTGCACGTTGCATCAGGTATACCGCTAAGCAATATCCACTTTGTCCTGGCTATCCATGGCCGTGCCGTAAAGACGTTTCTTACCAACGAAGCCTACCAGGCAACCTATCATACCAATAACCCCAACATCCCCATCCTCAATGAATTGAGCAAAGCAGGGGTGCGATTTATCATGTGTGGTCAGATCAGCACCTTTATGAAGGTGGATAAGTCTATGCTGCTGCCGGAAGTAAAGCTTGCCCTCACAGCCCAAACGGTGATCACGAGTCACCAGGCAAAGGGATATTCTTTGATGACGGTCAAAAACGACTAGTCTTTCCCGATAGCAACCGATTGCGGTAATCCACGGGCATTCTTGCCCGTTGTCCTTTGTTCGTCGGGCCCTCGCCACTATCTTGTACCTCAATCTATGCGAAGCGCCGTCACCACCCTGCTCGTCGTTGCCCTTAGCCTTTGGCAATGCTCGGCACCCAAGGAAAAAATTCCACCTGTACCAGCCATGAAAACAACTGACAAAAAGGTTGTCATCTACCAGATGATGACCCGTCTCTTTGCCAATACCAAGTCCCTGAACAAACCGTACGGGACATTGGAGGAAAATGGCGTTGGTAAGTTTGAAGACATTGACAATAAGGCACTTACAGCCATTTCTGAGCTGGGGATTACCCACGTTTGGTACACCGGTGTTCTGGAGCACGCTTTGCTCACGGACTACACGGCATTTGGCATTCCCCTCGATGATGCAGACGTGGTGAAGGGAAGGGCCGGTTCACCCTATGCGATTAAGGACTATTATGACGTCAATCCTGATCTCGCGGTGGATGTAAAAAACCGGATGCAGGAGTTTGAGCGACTGGTGGAACGTACCCATCAAAATAACCTCAAGGTGATTATCGATTTCGTGCCCAACCACGTGGCACGTACCTACCATTCGGATGCCAAGTCGGAGGGTGTCAAGGACCTTGGCGATGGCGATGATACCCACAAAGCATTTGATCCTAATAACAATTTCTACTACCTGCCTGGCCTGGCTTTCAGTGTTCCCAAAGAGTATAAGTCGCTGGGAAACAACGCGTTTAGTACTAAAGATGGAAGGTATACTGAATCTCCGGCAAAGGCTACGGGCAACGACCAATTCACCGCCACGCCAGGCATTAATGATTGGT
>DNZD01000334.1 GCA_003504855.1 Cytophagales bacterium | reverse complement strand
GGGAATGCTTGTCTTTTTGCCCGTTCTCTTCCACGCATAGAATCCATCCGCCGGGATCAGGCAGCGATGATCACGCAATTTCTTTCTCAGTACGGGCTTTTCTTCAAGCGTTTCAATCCGTGCATTGATAATCTTTTCCCCGACGGGCTTTTTGTTGGCCCAGGCGGGTGACGTACCCCAATAGAAAAATGAAAGTCCGGAGGAACTGTCATTGGTAATTACGGGAAGCAGGTGGGTGGGCGCCGCGTTAAACATCGGCTGGTAGGCTTTCGGAACATCTACTGAAAACCGATCGGCTACAGCCTCAGGGGCGGCACTTAGGGAGTAACGGGCAAACATCTTTAATGGGCCAGGAATGCAACAGCCCTCATATCGGACCAATATAGTCCTTTCTGGCCGAACCGGGCAAAACCAACATGGCCACCATGCTCCGGGTACTCGAGCACCACTGACCTGGAAGCTGCCGAAGCAGCCGGATAGCAGGCACTGCTCAGGAACGGATCATTTTTTGCGTTCACCACCAGGGTCGGGACATTAATGTTTGGCAACACAGGCAGTGAACTACAACGGGTGTAGTAGTCCATGGCATCTTTGAATCCGTGGACGGGACCTGTGAATACATTATCAAATTCCATGAGTGTATTAACCGTGTCCAGATCAGCCATAGGCAAGTCTGTTCTGACGGCGGCCTTGGTACGCACTTTCAGTTTGAGGCTCTTGAGAAAGCGTCTGGCATAGATCCAGTTTCCGGGCTTTGAAATTTCAAGGCAACTGGTGTACAAATCCATGGGGACCGAAAACGCGACCGCCTTGCTGATGGCAGGGTGATGTTGGCCATCGCCCAGGTATTTGAGCGTCAGGTTACCACCCAGGCTGAAGCCCACCAGGGAAATCGCCGGGTATTTGGCTGCGGCGTGCGAAACCACAGTTGCCAGGTCGTCTGTTGCGCCGCTGTGATAGAACCTGCGTTGGCGATTGAGTTCCCCACTACAGCCCCGGTAGTTCCAGGCAATGACATCGAAACCTGCGTCCAGCATTGCCTTTGCCATGCCGCGTATGTAAGCCCTCGTGGAGTTTCCCTCCAGCCCATGACTGATGATCACACAGTGGTTTGCGCCCTGGCGGTAATAATCCAGGTCGAGAAAATCGTCGTCCGGAGTGTTTATTCGTTCGCGAACTGGCTTTGCGACGTTGACTTTCCGGAATAGTGCCGGATAAATTGTCTCTAGGTGAGGGGTGAATAGAACCGGAGGTCTGTGGTATCCTGGGTCAGCCATGGATTTACCAGTTCCTGCCTTGCTTCAGGTTAGTAATATGCGCCAGGTGATGGTCACCATGCCAGGCATACATGGCAATCATGCGGTCGAGGGAAACTTGTTTGCCCGTTTGCGGATGGTTAAAACTCATTTGCAACTGACTGGGGGTGAGGGTTTTCAGCAGCGAAACCCAGCGCTGATGCAAGGCACTCAAGAGGTCGATCGAGACGGTAGGCGGTGACGTGTTTTCAGCGGTTTGCGCCCATAACTTTTCCAGGTAGGCTTTGATGGTTGGTGTATCCTCAGTCAAGGTCCATTTCGTACGGATGTACGCATTCATGTGACTATCGGCGACATGGTGCACCACCTGCCGAACGGTCCAGCCGCTTTCGCGGTAGGGGGTATCCAGTTGGGCATCTGTAAGCCCTGCTATGGCTTTGGCCAGTCGGGTTGGCAGCGATTGAATTCTACCGATGGCATCCGTGATGTCCTCTTGCGAATAGTGCTCGCGCGGCTCAAACCTCCCGATGGGATAGCGTAGATCAGTCATACAATAACAGGTTACTTATTGAGGTCCTTCACTGCGTCTTTCATCTCTTCCTCACTGAAGGGCTTATTGAGCTTGACCGGCTTACTCTTCAGGTTTCTTTTCTTCCGCACCCGGATATTGGTGAGTTCAATGAGCATAGAGAACGCAATGGCAAAATAGATATAGCCTTTCGGCACGATATAATGCAACGCTTCGAGGAATAGCATAAACCCAATCAGGATCAGAAAACCGAGGGCAAGGACTTCCATGGAGGGGTGTTGCTGAATAAACCGGCTGATGGTGCCGCTGAAAAACATCATAACGATGATGGAAACGATCACAGCAAGAATCATGATGATCACCTTGTCGCGGTCTACGATTCCTACGGCGGTCAGGATAGAGTCAAAAGAGAAGATGATGTCCAGCAATACAATCTGAACGATGGTTCCGGAAAGCGTGATAGAAGACTTTTTCTCACCGTTTTCGCCTTCTTCGTCGTCATCACTGCCCTCCATTTCATGGTTAATCTCCATGGTGCTTTTGGCGATGAGGAACATGCCACCAAATCCCAGGATCAGGTCACGGCCGCTGACATCCAGGGCACTGGCCATAATCCAGTTGGCAGGCACGGTGAATAGGGGCTGGGTGAATCCGATGATCCAGGTGATACCGAGGAGGAATCCGATCCTGACAATCATGGCGAGGGCAAGGCCCGTATTTCGGGCTTTGGGCCGGAGTTCTTCAGGTAGTTTGTTGGATACAATCGAAATGAAGATGATGTTGTCGATGCCGAGTACGATCTCGAGGAAGCAGAGGGTAAGGAGGGCCAGCCAGGTGTCTGCAGAGAGGAATATTTCCATGTAGCTGGGTAATCGGTTAAGGCTTGAAATTAGTAAAGGCCGGGGTTCAAAAAAAGAAAACCCCCACCGAAAAGGCAGGGGTTTTCATAATTAATGCACATCTGTTTGACAGTCTACTACTCCTGGTGTACGACCATCACCTTTTTGTGGGTGATGACGCCGGGGGCGATTTCAATTTGCAGGATGTAGAGTAGGGAAGCGAGGCCTTCGGTCAGGATCGTCTTGGAAGTTGATCCTTCTGCGGCCGTTGTTCTCAGGCTGGCGCTTCCCACCTGATCGATCAGTTGCATGGAAGCAGGGGCAGCCAAGGCGCCGGGGAATTGTACGGTGAATTCCTTGTTGGCTGGGTTAGGATACACGATAATCTGATCGGCCGGGATAGGCTCAATTCCCGTGACAACCGGGGGATCAATTACTGTCTTCAGAATTTCAACCTGATAGACTTCGTACGGTGCCGTCTCGGATTGCAGGAACACGGCCACAGCCAGATCTCCTCCGGGGGCATAGAGTCGTTTTGCCTCAGGATAGTATACGAAGGATTCTTTTTTCGGTGTACCATGATAAGGTATCACGGCACTATAGTGTGTACCGGCGGCGGTAGGCAGCATCTTTTTCAGAACAAATTCAAAATTCGTTTCTCCACTCTTTATCATGGCTTGTTGTGAAGAAGAAAGCGAACCTGATGGCACGGCCTTCTCGAGGACAGCTACGTGAAGTGTTGTATTCGGGGGCAGGCCCGTGAGCACTTCAGATGTGAAGTCAATATCTATCTTGATTCCGCCATCGGGCTGCCCTGAACCATTCAGGTTATTGGCTGCATTGATGTTGATTGATGCCTGAGCCAGCTGAAGGGTTCTGAGTTGATAGAACCCGGGCACCCATGAGCTGAAGAGTCCGTCATTTCCGGAAGGATCTCCATGCCCATCCATTACGGACCGTGGCGTTTTCACAATGTTATAGAACAAAGCTCTCGACGAAGGATCGGCGGCATTGTCTTCATTGAACGGATCCTTGGCCGGGAAGCCGAGGTGATAATTGATCTTCACCACTTCTGTGCCTACACCGTTGCTATTGAAGTTTGCAATGGCTGTGTTTTCGACCTTTTCAGACGGATCGCTGTTGCTTGCGCTGGTGAAGCTCTCTAGCAATACCGTTCTGGTCCGGTCGCCAATCCGCACGTTGTCCAGGGCAAACCCTTTTGCCTGGATAACACCATTGGCAGCAACCGCCGAACCCAATGACCAACGGAACACCGCATTGGCAGGGGCCACCGGATTTGCCGGGGGATACATCACGTCAAGTACGTGTTTGGGACCTTGCCAGAGTGTATTGCCGGATCCACTCCATCCATAGTCGTTGGCAACCTGTGTACCAGGGCGACCGGCAATACCTTGATCTGTAAACCAGTCTTCCCCGTCTCCGATGGCACCGAGGGTGAGCCACACTTTGTTGGGGTCAGCCACGTTCAGGTTGTCCGTTGAATATTCCAGGACCACACCGTCACTCTTCTCCATCTGCACTACGGCATTGAAGGAAATCATAGGACGATTGAGTTTGGTCAAATCAAAGCTGGGAGAATACAACGCTGAATGTTCTGCCGGATTATAGGTAGCTGATCCCACGCCGGTCTTCCACAGGTTCTGTTTTACGATCAGAGGTTCGGCCGGTGTGGCGATATCCGTTTGATCGTATGCCCAACTGGAAGTCAGTGCCGACTTGTAAATAGTACCGATGCTGGTTCCAACTCCGCCGGGTTGCCAGTTTCCATTACCTCCGGTGATTGGCTCAAAGTCAGTAGAGTATACTCCACCGGCTGGGAGGGCAACCCGATCCAGGATAATCAGCTTGCGATAATTGGTATATGGCTGAACCAGACTGGGATCAGGCGTAGGCTGCAGGCTCAGTTTATTCACGCATCCGCTTGAGCTGGTAACCGTCATATCATATGTGATCATACCAGGTGTCGCGTAAGTCGTTGTTACACTTGCTCCCGTCTTATCAATGGTGTTGTTGCCATCGAAATCCCATCCAAAAGTCGGTGTACCGGTATAAGTTGATCCGTTGTCTGAGAAGACAAATGTATCACCGATGGACGTTCCCGTGACTTTGGTCTTCACATTGGGTATAGCATCAACTACGATAGATTGGCTAAATGATCCAACAGTAGGGAATGTTGGCGGTACAGCATTATACGGTACGGATAGGCAACCTACATTGGATGTGACATCGAGTGAAGGCGCATACGTGGAAGGTGTGGCATAGGTATGGGTCCATCCGGTAGGAAGGCTTCCTGGTGCTGGATCAGCCGTGTTGGGTTCAGCAAATTTCCAGGAGTACTTCACGATTGAGAATGGGGCAGGAATGGTACTTCCTGTTGCGTCAAAATTAATCTGACGGTTCTCACAATAAGCGGTTCCTACTGGTGTATTGGGCGAGAATGCACTGGCAAAACTGAATCGTGCAATGGGGTTAGGCGTTACCTGTACAACAATCGAGGCAGTCGTCTGGCACGGAGAATTGTTCTGCTGATAGGTGTAGGTGATTTTCATGGTCTTATATCCATGCGGCAACTGGGCAGGATCGAGTGTCGCGGTGCCGTTTCCATTGTCAACAAACACACTTCCTGCAAGTCGAGGCGGAATCGCTGTAGGAATGGTGGACGCGCCTACAGGCGGAACATCATAGAGAACTGCTCCTGATACCGCATCGGTTACCGTGAATCGGCCAATGGATGTTCCAGCCAACGCGTTGGGGTAGCCCGTAATGGTGATCAATCCTCCGGCCTCGCAGTATTGGTAAACTGCGCCGGGGGTTCCTGGATTGATAGCATTAACCTGGTTGGCTTGACCAACTTCCACCAGGGGAACAGCAGGCACAAAGAACTCAACAATCTGCTTACGGGGAACCACGACGGTAGGGTTTGTGATACTTCTGTATACACCGGTGAATTCAACAAATCCTATCGACCCTCCATTGTAGAAAGTCTGGTTTT
>DNZD01000373.1 GCA_003504855.1 Cytophagales bacterium | reverse complement strand
TCAGTCATACCTGGACTTTCCCCTTATTACGAACCAAATTGAGATTTCCCTTAATCGCATTGACTCATTATTCAACGGCGATCTGGACACGGCCATTGAATTCAAGGCATCGCCCATGGCCTGGTCGCCCCTTGGCGGAGGCAAGCCGTTGATGGTGGATGAACGCGAAGTGTTTGGCAAGGCGGCACGCTACAACGCCAGCTATACCCAGTTGGCCCTCGCCTGGTTAATGAAACATCCTGCCTTTATTTTTCCCATCATTGGCACCACAAAACCCGAAAGGATTAAAGAAGCCGCATGGTCAACCCAGGTAAATCTGGATCGTCAGGATTGGTTTGAAATGCTGAAGTGGGTGATGGGCAAAGAAATGCCCTGAGTTACTCGTGCTGATCAACGAGATCAGACATCTTGAATTTCTGAAGCATGTAGTAAAGGAAGTTGAACGACAGTGCGTCTTCCTCATCCTTGTCTTTGGCTTTGCCCTTATGGTTGTCTGGCTTTGCCGGGCGTGCAATCGCCGCTGGTGTGGTTCGAACAGGAACTGTGGCCGGAACAATCAATTGAACCGTATCGCGGTTGTTGTTGTGGGTCGGATGATCATAAATCAATGTCTTATCTTCGTCCAGGTTAAACTCCCTGTGCATGGGATCCTGGGGCTCAAGTACCGGAAGTGCGTCCTGGGCCTTCACCATAAGGGTGATGCTGAGGAGCAAGCCAAGTAGAGACAACCGAGATAAAACCGCTTTTTTCATGAATGGTGGGCTAATTGCCTCACAGAAACTGCTTTAGCTTCGAAATATATAAAATTTTGGCAAATGATCAATTGGGAAGACTTCGCGAAGGTTGACATCCGGGTAGGTACCGTACAGCGTGCGGAGGCCTTTCCGGAGGCCAAAAAGCCCGCCTTTAAGCTCTGGATTGACCTCGGGCCCGAAATTGGGGTTAAGAAATCCAGTGTTCAAATCACCCACCACTACCAGTTGGAGTCGCTCCCGGGCAGGCAAGTAGTTTGTGTGGTCAACTTCCCGCCCCGCCAGATTGCCACGTTCCAGTCGGAAGTCCTGGTCACCGGGTTCCCGGATGAAAACGGACTTGTGGTACTTACTACTGTTGATAAAACTGTTCCCAACGGCGCACGACTCTTCTGATGACACTTCAAGATCTAGCCGGCTGGTGTCCGGGTAACCTATTACAATTTCAGCTTGACCGGCCTATACATACCCTGGTAACAGATAGCCGGAAAGTAGTGATCAGTGATACATCCGTATTTATCGCTATCGCAGGTCACCGCAATAACGGACATCATTATCTCCCTGAACTTTACCAGAAAGGTGTACGTCAATTCATCATTGAAGAGGATGTTGATTTGACACGTTATCCCGAAGCCAATGTTTTTCGTGCTTTCAGCGCGATGGAAGCGTTGCATAGCCTGGTAAAACATCACCGGCAGTCATTCACTATTCCTGTCGTGGGTATCACGGGCAGTAATGGAAAGACCATCGTTAAGGAATGGTTGTCGCAGGTGCTGGATCGCGATCATCACCTCGTGAAAAACCCGGGCAGCTACAATTCACAACTGGGTGTTCCACTCGCTGTTTGGCAACTGCAGGCACACCATGACTTTGCCATTTTCGAAGCTGGTATCTCAAAGCCGGGTGAAATGGTAAAACTCGAATCCATCATCCGGCCGACTCTCGGAATCTTTACCAACCTGGGCAGTGCACACGATGAAGGATTTACATCACGTGAGGAAAAGGCGCGGGAAAAAGCACTGCTGTTCACAGGCTGTGGCCGTGTAGTTTATTGCCGCGATCATGCGTGGGTAGCCAATATCATCGATCAACAGCATCTTCCGGGCTTCTCCTGGGGATCTTCAGCTGACAGCCAGGTGCGCATCACCCGTCATCAACAACAGCAAGTAGATTTAACCTATAAGCAAAATTCATTTTCTCTATCCCTGCCAGTAGCTGACCCGGCATTGCAAGAAGACGCATTGCATGTAGTTGCTATGTTGCTCTTGCTGGAATATTCGCCCCATGAAATTCAGGAGCGACTTCGCGGCATCAAGCCGGTAGCGATGCGCCTCGAACTTAAGCAGGGGATCAATCGTTGCGCCATCATCGATGACACGTATAACAACGACCTCGGCGGTCTTTCCATCAGTCTTGACTTTCTGCGCAACCAGCAGAAGCGAAATAAAATCCTGATCCTCTCCGACCTGCTGCAGACCGGATTGGAGCCACATGCGCTGGCCGCAGCCCTCCGTGAACGCATCCAGGCAGCTGGCGTTTCCCGCTTTATGGGCGTTGGCCCATTCCTTCGGGCAAATCAGCATGCGCTGCCGGAAGGAAAGTTCTATGAAACTACAGAAGAACTGTTAAGCGACTTACAGCCTGAAGCATTTTCGGATGCGGTAGTGCTGGTAAAAGGTGCAAGACCCTTTCATTTCGAACGAATTGTGGCGCGGCTGCAACGCAAAGTACACGGCACCGTGATGGAAGTTGATCTCAATGCGATGATTGCCAACCTGAACTACTTTAAATCACTGCTCAAGCCCGGGGTGAAACTGATGGCCATGGTAAAAGCATTCGCATACGGTAGCGGCAGCGAGGAAGTTGCCAATCTGCTGCAATACCACCGCGTGGACTACCTGGGTGTTGCTTATGCCGATGAAGGTGTTGAGCTGCGCAAGAACAACATCACACTGCCGATTATGGTGATGAACCCTACCGAAGAGAGTTTTCCTGTATTGCTGGAATATCACCTGGAGCCAGAAATCTATTCCCTTCGCATCCTTCGGGCCTTACTTGACTTTTTGGGAAACCGGCCCTGCCGCATTCATTTGAAAATAGACACTGGCATGCACCGGCTTGGTTTTGAATCCATGGATCTGGATGAAGCCCTTGCGCTACTGAAGACCCATCCCCAGGTGGAAGTCGCCACGATTTTTTCGCATCTCTCCGGCGCCGACGAAAAGACACATGATAACTTCACACGCGACCAGGCTGCAGCATTTCAGAAGGAAACTCAACGCGTTGAAACTGCTCTCGGCTATCGTCCGGTTATGCACCTGCTCAATTCATCGGGTATTCTTCGTTTCCCGGACTATCAATTTGACATGGTGCGTCTGGGCATCGGTTTATACGGTGTTGATCCGACTGAACAAGGTAGTGCTCATCTTCAGCCTGTCGCCACTTTGAAGACCATCGTTTCTCAAATCAAACGGATCCCTGCCGGTCACACCATTGGATATGGCCGCAAGGGCAAGGCAGAAACGGATATGACGCTCGCCACCATCGCCATCGGATATGCAGATGGATTCAGCAGGGCTTTTAGTCAGGGCAAGGGCAAAGTACTTATACAGGGTCAGCTTGCTTCGGTAGTTGGCAATGTGTGCATGGACATGACAATGATAGATGTCACCGGCCTGCCCGTCCGGGAAGGTGACGAGGCCATTATTTTTGGTCCCGGGCTTCCCATTCATCAGGTAGCAGCATGGGGCAATACCATTCCCTATGAGATTCTTACTAATACCAGTGAACGGGTGAAGCGGGTCTTCGTTGCTGAGTCTATCTGACCGACTCAGTTGTACTTCACATAGTGTTCCCACTTTTCGATAACGCCAGCGAAATCTTCAGGCAATTCAGAATCGAACTGAACGTGTTTGCCCGTTGAAGGGTGAATGAACCCCAATGTCTTGGCGTGCAACGCCTGCCGGGGAAGCACTTTGAAGCAGTTGTCGACAAACTGTTTATACTTGGTGAACGTGGTGCCTTTCAATACCTGATCGCCACCATAGGTAGCATCATTAAACAAGGGATGGCCCAGGTGCTTCATGTGTGCCCTGATCTGGTGGGTGCGTCCCGTTTCCAGTTTACATTCAATCAACGTAACGTAGCGCAGGTTCTTCAATACGCGATAATGGGTAATGGCGCTGCGACCAAAGTCACCATCAGGGAAGGTGGTGGTAACGCGACGATCCTTCAGGCTTCGACCAACAGCCACGTTGATGGTACCGGATTCATGTGCCA
>DNZD01000080.1:1378-4869 GCA_003504855.1 Cytophagales bacterium | reverse complement strand
GAGGGCCTGCTGAATGATCTGCCGCGTCATCGCAAGTCCCAGGCCTGAACCAGATTTTTTGGTGGTGAAGTGGGGCTGAAATACCTTCGCGCGTACCTCCTCAGTCATACCCCTCCCGTTGTCCGAAATCGTGATGCTCACTGATTTCTCCCGGGCCATCACACCTATCCTTACCACGAGGTCCTGCTGTCCATCCTTGCCCGCCTGCAGGGCGTTAATGATGAGGTTAGAAATGGCCCGGCTCATAGAGGTCGGATCTACGGAAACATATACCTCCGGAAGTTGTCCCTGGCAGACCACTTTGCCTTCAACGGAAGAATCAAACAATGCACATGTACTCGTGATTAAGGGTGCCAAGGCAGCCACCTGGGGAGAGGGTACCGGCATGTTGGCAAAAGAGCTGAATGATACTGAGATCGAATTCAGAATCTCCACCTGCTTAAGGAGCATGTCAACGGATTTCTGCGACCGCTCCGTAGACCATTGCCCCGACTTTAATGCCTGCTCCATCTGCTGCAGGGTGAGTTTCATCGGCGTTAACGGATTCTTGATTTCATGGGCTACCTGCTTGGCCATTTCCCGCCAGGCATTTTCCTTTTCACTCAGCGCCAGCGCACGCTGACTGGCCTCCAGGTTTTCAACCATACGGTTGTACTCTTTCACCAGGGTACCTATCTCATCAGATGAATTCCACTCCAGTGGCTTGGGCCTCCCCTGTTGGGTAGTCTGACCGATCATGCGGGCGATAAAACGGATGGGAAACGTGAGGCTGTTTGATGCCCAGTATCCAAGCCAGCTAAACAGAACAAACACAAGGACAAACACGATCAGGATATTTGAAATAATCAGCGACTGGCTCTTCTCCAGAAAGGAGGCCGATTCAAAAAAGGGCAAGGCCACAATCCCCATCAAATCTCCGGTGTCGGGCGAACGGATGGCTGAATACGCGCAGCTGTACTGCAGCTTGCCGATCTCCTCAGCAGTCACCGCTTCAGCTTCGTGATTGAGGACAATACGGCGCCAGGCTTGTCGATCCATCCGGGTAGCTATCAACTGATTTTCAAACAAGGCAGGCTGGGACGTGGCCAACATGCCACCGTCCGGGCGATATACGGTCACATCTGTCCGGGCGCCAAGCGCATTTTCCTCCATCCAACCATCCAGCTCCAGGCTCTGTAAACCGGATGTCGAATCCAGATCAGCCAGCCTTACCAATCGCAGGCTCAGGCTACGCGCGCGGTCCTGAAAGTCAGCAGTAATATTCTGTTCATTTGATTTTCCCATCAGGGTAAGGGTGGTAATGCTGACAGCCGTAACGGGCAGCATGAACGCGAGGAACACAAGCCACTGTATCCGGGCTGAATAATTGACTGGTATTCCACGGATCAGGGATATCATTCCAAGGATACCCTGGCCCGCAAACAGCACCACCAGGCCAAGCAAAAACCAGAACGAGAAATTTGCCACAAAATAGAAAAGACCATAGGCCTGTGCCGTTACCACCGCCACCGATCCTTCACCATCTTCCAAGCCTGCATGGGTATATTGCCCATGCCGGACACCGAGGTCATATAATTCCTCATTCTCCAGCCAGGCATGCGGGAAATCCCGCTCGTAATTAAAAACCCCGGAACTCGTGAGCAATTGACCCGACCTGAACAGGGCATAACTGAAATCCCGGTTGCGGTACATCTGGCTAAAGCGGTTGTCAACCAAAAGCTCCGGGTAGACGTTGTCCGGAATCAAACGCTTGAGGGAAAGGTCCAGATCGATCCAGCCGGCAGGTCGCTGATAGTAAATGGGCATCGTTACTCGGTACCGTTTTACCGCCGATTCTCCCGCCGCAGATGCATAGGTAATCCCAGCGTAGCCTGTTTCCTGGAAAGCAATTCCTGGCACCCGGGCGAGGCTATCCGCGGGCGCCTCCAGAGCAGGTCTGGTCGTAATGTTGACCTCATAGCGGTCAAAATAGTTGCTCAGATAGACCCTTCTGATCTTATCCACCACCGCCGTCTTGGAGAGAAAAGGACTTGACATCCTGGTTTGGATAAACTGATCCGCCTGAATCCTTCTGCTCGCCTGGTCCAGCAAGTATTCGCCAAGTACATCCCGGTCTGTGAGGAAGTCTTTTCCAAACCGGAATTGGTCGTTGGTTTGGCGTTCGGTATAAAATACACGCACCCCCCAGGCATTCTGGACGCTCAGGAAGGACAATGAGAGAATAAGGTAGACGAAGAGCCGAAATGATACCTGAAACCGACCATGGAAGTCAAAAAGACGCAAAATCACGAAGAAAACGATGGCCATAGCCAGATTAACCCATAGCGACCTGCCGGAAGCGTAAAACTGTACTGCATACAGCGAGGCGGCCAGGCACAATCCAGCCACGAAGACCCAAAGCTTGTCACCAAACAGATGTACCACGACACCAAATACCGTGTGCAGAAACAAAAAACTCGCGATGCAGCCCAACAAGACAGCCAGGATGGCTCCCATACGGACCGGGCTGAAGACCAGCGTTTGAATACTGTCCAGGCTGATAGAAGAGTTGTGGTAGATCGCTTCGATGAAATCGTAGGGAAATGCAAAAGCATAAAAGCACAACAACAGCAGCAGGCTTCCTACCAGGTTTTGGATCCATCCTGACTTGCGGAGCGACCATTTTACCAGGGCAAACTGCCTGATGGTGTTAAAGAGGTACCAGATAGGTATCAATATGGTTGCTGCATTGAGCAACAGGTCTCCCAACGATGCATTGATTGAAGATGAGGCAAAAGTCGCCGGGTCAAACAGTGGTCCTCCGATATACAACGCAGGGAATGCGAGTTGGAGCATGCCCAGCCGTAGCCCCCAAAATGCAGCAATCGCAAAGAAAAACCCCGCTTCATGACTCCAGCGCGCACCTATATGCCCGGCCAGTTTCCAAAGGGCAAGTCCGATGGATACCACTGAGAATAAGAGACAGATAAACGAGAGATCGCTATCGCGTCGGTCCCCGGGCGGGGGCTCGATCCGGAACAGGGGTTGATTGTTATAGTAAATAGTATCTCCATCTTTTTCCGATATCAGGCGAATACGGCAATCGCGAACCGGGAAAATAGAAGGCTCCCATTGTGGTGAGAGGTAGTTGTTAATGATGGGAAATCGGTCGGTGATCTTGATGACGGCAACCAGCCTGGTGGTCGGCGATGCATTCCAGCTTTGTATGACCAGATCACCTCGGCTGGTACGGAGGAACGTTACCGAACTATCCAGATCGGCGATAGCCTGGTCGGGGATATACCAGGTCCGGTTCCAACCGGTGACCTTTCCGTCATCCAGTCTGACGAAGAAATGATGCGAGTTATCCCACAGCGGATTGGTGGGGTTGAGTTGATCGCTCAGCAGAAGATTTGCCTCCTGCCCTACTTCACCCAAAACCCGCGTCAGGTTACCCTGAACCTCCTGAACCAGGTCTTCCCGGTAGTGCAGGGTGTGGTATTGGCGAGCCA
>DNZD01000080.1:0-1252 GCA_003504855.1 Cytophagales bacterium | reverse complement strand
CGCGAGCCAGTATACCAGCCCCGAAGAGCAGCACACCGATTATGAAATAGCGCAGGGCAGTCATCATTTCAGCATCCGAAGATACCAAAATCCAGCTCAGTCAGCGTCAGAACGTGGTTTGATGCCTCCGAACCAATACAACCAAAGGATACGGGAAAAGCGAAAAGAAAACGGCGTGATCAATACCGCCGCGATGGCGATGATCAATAATTGAAAAATGCTGCGGATGTCCAGCACATAGTTTGCGAGGGCACCAACCACCACTACCAGCACCACATTGATGGCGTAGGTAATGTACATCGCACCAAAATAGAATCCGGGCTCCGGGTGATAGCTGACTTTGCACACCGGGCAGGCAGGATGCATATCGGCAAAGTGCGCAATGTTCTGCACAGGGTAACGGAAAATATCCCCGTTTCCACAAGCTGGACACTTACCGAACGAGCGGGGTTTCACGGTATTGGTTGCGTTCATTGGCTTTGCTGGTCTTATACCACAGGTAGCCCAAAACCGCAACAGCAAGATACGGGGCAACAAACAAATACAGAATCCCGAGGTTAATGCCTGCAGCGATTCCCACATCACCATTGCTTACGTTATTTTCCAATGTAGCCCGACACATGGCGCACTGTGCTTCCGCTGAAAGCGAAAGCGAAAGAACAACCAAAATACTTACCAGGCGCTTCATCATACGTAGTAGGGACTGATCATGATATACACGATAACACCGGTTACCGCCACATACAACCAGATTGGAAATGTAAATTTAGCCAATTGACGATGCCGCTCAAAATTGCCCGCCCAGGCACGTGAAAAGGTAAACAGCACCAGCGGAATCACCAGCACCGACAGCGCGATGTGGGAAATCAGCACGAAGAAATATACCCCACGCGTCCAGCCTGTTCCGCCAAACGGTGTGGGTGCACTGGTGAGGTGATACAGCACATACATGACGAGAAAGGCTGTGGATAGGCCCATACAGGTCAGATTTAGCTTCCGGTGCAGTTCCTGGTTGCCTCGTTTGATGGCCCTCACAGATATGATCAGCAGTACGGCGGTGATACCATTCAGGGTGGCGTAGATGGGAGGCAGAAAACTAAAGTCATAGCCTGGCACAGGTGGAATCCTAAACAGGATGGCCACCACCAGCGGAATGGCAATGGATAATGCGATAATAAGGTTCTTATTGGGATCTCTGGGTTCCATTAGTATTGCTTCAACAGTATTTTCAATTCTACCCGGAGCCTGTCTT
>DNZD01000034.1 GCA_003504855.1 Cytophagales bacterium | reverse complement strand
CCCAGCAGGTGTTTGGCAGTACGCCGAAGGTTACCGATTACATGGGCGAGTTTATTTATGAAGGAGGCGCATTGCAGTTCGTGAACACCGAAGAAGGCCGTATCGTAATGACCGGTGCGAACCCCGAGTACCAGTATCACCTCAAGGATCATTTGGGCAACGTGCGGACCACGTTCACGACCGTGACCACGCCGGAAGTGAATACAGCGAACTATGAAGATGCTAACCTGAATACCGAGCTAGCTACGTTTGCCCGGCGGGATAAAGTACGAAGAGTAAACTCCACCTTATTTGACCGCACCAACGGATCGAGCCCGGGCTTCTCCGAGCGGTTAAATGGCACAGCCAATGAGAAGTACGGCCTGGCAAGGTCGATTGCTGTTTCTTCCGGCGATGTAGTGAGTGCAGAAGTATATGCCAAGTACCCGGATACCAACACCGCCAATTGGCTGCCGGCCCTGTCCACCCTGATGGGCAATATCGCCACCAACACCGGAAATATCGTCGTGGACGGATCCAACTACGCCAACGGCAACAACCCGTTCAACGCCTTGTTCGCCCAGGCCCACACCCCGAACGGCACGGCACCACAGGCGTATTTGAACTGGATGGTGTTTGACAAAAACTGGAACCTGATTTCTTCGAAGAGTGGCTACATGCAGATCACAACGGCCGGGCGTGAGACCGGCTCAGACGTAGCGCACGAGCGCCTGTTCACGCCAAGCATCAGCATCACCGAGCCTGGGTACGTGTATATCTATGTCAGCAACGAAGACCTGGCAGCACCGAAGGACGTCTTTTTCGACGACTTCAGCGTGACGCAGGTAAAGACCCCGATTGTGCAGGTGGAGGATTATTATCCGTTTGGTTTGACCTTCAACTCCTACCAGCGTGACAGCTCGATGCCGGACCAATACCTCTACAACGGCAAGGAGTTGCAGGACGAGCTGAGCCTGGGGTGGCTGGATTATGGAGCGAGGATGTATATGCCGGAGTTGGGGAGGTGGGGAGTGGTGGATCCCATGACAGATAGGATGCGTAGACATAGTCCTTATAATTATGCGTTTGATAATCCAATGCGCTTTATTGATCCAGATGGTATGGCACCTGAGGGTGGCGGTGGACCATGTGGAGATCAGCCATGTCCAGAAAAGAAAGAGGAACCAAATATTTTGGAAAAAGCAGTTAATGCATTTACCAGCTGGCTTGGAAGTGTAACTGATATGATGACTATCGGTGAAGATTTAGATTCATCTGATCCGGATCCAGAGTCAATAAAGAAGGTTGAGAAAACGGCTGAGAATGCAAAAGAAGTAATGACTGTTGCTGCGGTTGGTAAGAATATAACTGAAGGAGAAGTAACACCATACGTTTCAATTGCAGTTGGTAAGCAATCTTCGGAAGGCCCGCTATCAGCTCTTGCTCCTGGCTATGGGCAAGTGACGATAACGCCGGGCAGCGTAGAGCTTGAAACAGGCTATGACTACACTGCGGCCCCGGAGCCTTTCAGTATAAGTATTTCAGCAGGTTTGCAATTTGGCTCCTCATTTGCGCCTGTTGACGGCAACGTGGGAACTACTGCTGGTGCAAGGAATATCGGTTTTGAGGTTGGTTCAACAACGAACCTTGGTCAGCAAAATGTAGGCGTTGTCATATCAACATCAAGTGGTTGGGGTTCAGTAAGTGGCAGCGCCTCTACCCCTATACTAAAGAAGAAGTAATGACCGTTGAAAGAATTTTGTTCAAAATACATTTCTGCTTCTTGTATGTGTTAATGTATTCTGTCGTACGGAACTTGAACTGGATGGTGGAATTGTCTGACAGGTCGGCCATAGTCATAAGATGGTTGGTCATTAGTTTTTTTGTATGGTTCATTGGAGTTAACGCATTCCTTTATTCCAGGAACCGAAAAGTGAGGTGGGATCGCACAGACTATTTTTCGGTTTGGGTGGTGCTAGTTACTCTAACTATTATAGCATTGCTTGAGTACCTGGTATACAAGTAACTCAAATTCTTTGACCAATGCTTTGATTTAGTATTCCAGATTTTCCTTTAATCGGTAGACCTTTGCTCCCTCTTCAAGTTCCTCTTTTATTTTGTCATCAAAGCTAAAAGTTTGAAGACGCCAGTCGCCGTTTGGATTGTAGAAAAGGAACTTAAACCTTAATGGCTGCATATCATATTTTATCAGGTAGCTATAAAATATGAGTTTATCACCGACTGTTTTTTTCGTAATCAAATCATAACCAAAACAACTACCCATGGACTTTACAACTGTGCTATTAAGTTTGAACTTCACACTTTCGATCTGATCTTGTGAGGCACTCATCCACTTGTTAGTCCCAAATAAATAATCAAGAGCGGCATCTGTGCTTTTATTCTTGTAAAGATTAAAGAACTCATCGATCATTTTTTGTGGATCATTTTGAGAGAATGCGTTGAAGAAGGAAAGTAGTAGCCCGATCAGAATCAGTTTTTTCATACGAATTTATTTTATTGTTCATCTCTTTCTTGAATAGCCTCTTTCTTTCAGGTAGGCCAACGTATAACCTACCACGAAGCCCGGTTTGTGATCCGCCCAATTTGCATTTAGGTAAAATCTGACTTGAGCATGTGGATACTTTTATAAGTTGAGGTTCTGTGTGATTGAAAGTTACAATCATTCTATCAAAAAAGTAAGTAAAATGACAGTATCTTGAACCTTACATATACTTGGCGGTACTTCTATTTATATGCACTTAGTACTTCGTTGGAATTGAAATTTCTTATGAGTTTTAGTTGATGGTTGGATATGAACGGCAATATCAAGTCCCTGACCCGCAAATCCTTTGATTTTGACGTGACCCATGCTGCCTTCACCATGGACAACCTCACGTATGATTATGGCACGGGCAATGGCATCAGTAACAAGTTGCTGAAGGTCTCCGACAGCGGCGACAAGACCAAAGGCTTTGTGGAGCCGGCCAGTACGACGGGCA
>DNZD01000124.1 GCA_003504855.1 Cytophagales bacterium | reverse complement strand
GAGAATTTCAGATTCATAGGATATAGGTTTGATTATTCTGAGCGAAGTGAATGAACCGGATTTGCGAGCGAAGCTTTGATTGCCTGGTAGGAAATGGTAAGCGACATCACGGTAAGTACCAGCAAGAAGCTGATCACAAAAGTAAATACCTCAATGGGGGCATGATACGTGAATTTGCCAAGCCATTGATCGATAAAGTAATAGGAAACAGGGACGGCCAAAACAAAGCCCACCAGGTAGAGCACAAAAAATTCTGCATAGATCAACTTTACGATACCCGTCGCATGGGCACCTAACACCTTTCTTACCCCGATCTCTTTTACCTTTCGTTGTACCACAAAAAGCACCAGGCCATAAACTCCCAGGCAACTAATGATGATCGCAATCAGGGTGAAACTTTGAATGATTTTTCCAAAATTCCTGTCGTTGGTGTACTGCTGCTGAATGGTGGTGTCCAGGAAACTATACTCAAAGGACTTCTCCGGAAAAAGCTGGTTCCAGGTTTCGGCGATCTGATCCAGGGTGGTGTTCACATCCTGGTCGGTAAAACGGACATTCAGGGTATTCCATTGATTGGCGTCTATCTCCATCACCAGAGCGCCTATGGGTGTTGTTCAGGTGGCCATGGAGAAATCATTCACCACGCCTACCACCTTGCCCAGTTTACCTTCCCGGTTAATGGTCTTCCCCAAGGCTGCTTCCGGCGTTCCCCATTTGAATTCGCGAACTGCAGTTTCATTAACGATATAAGCTTCCTTTTCGTCGGTACCATATTCCTTGCTAAACGCCCGGCCCGCTTTGATGGTGAGGTCATAGGTCTTCAAGAAATCATAGTCCACCGCGAGGTCGGCAATGAACAGGTTGTCTTCCTGGGTAAATCCTTCCGGGATAGTACCCCGGTAAACGGTGCCCAAACCTGGAATACCTGAAGAGGCTGCCGTACTTTTCACGCCAGCTTTCATTTCAATCTGGTCGCGAAAGGTCTGCAACCTGCTTCGATACGTACTATCGGCCCTTGAAAAAATAGCATTCAGGTTTTGGCTGGCCAGTGGCACCGTAATGATGTGTTCCTGTTGAAAACCCAACGGTTGATCCTGCAGAAATTGCATCTGCTTCATCAACATCAGTGAACCCGAAAGCAGCATGCAGGCCACCATCAACTGAAAAACAACCAGCGACTTACGAAGGACATTACTTCCGCCAGGCGCAGCGGCCCCTTTCAGGGAAGCAACTGAATTAAATGTGGAGATGAACCAGGCCGGATATCCACCGGCAAGAACCGTTACTGCCACCAATACGCCAATGGATGCAACAATGAGGGTCATATCCACTGCTTCTGAAAATACAATCTCTCTTCCGGTAAATTGATTCATCAGCGGTAACCCGAGGTAAAAAACACCGTACGCCAGAACAAAGGCAAAACCACAAAACAAGAAACTCTCCGCGAGAAACTGGCCAATCAAATGTCCTTTAGCGGAGCCGAGTATCTTGCGAATACCAATCTCCTTGATCCGTGTAAGCGATTGGGCCGTGCTCAGATTGACGTAGTTGCTACAAGCAATCAATAGCGTCAACAACCCGATGGCAATAAAAATATACAGGTTGGCTGTTGTGTTGGTGACAGAAGGTTCAGACAGTAGCGTTGACTTCAGGTGAATGTCTGGTACCGCCATCAGCGTAAAGACCTGGCCCACACGGCGATTTGGCGGGCAATATTTATCCAAAAAGGCAGACATCGTGCTGTCAACATTTTGCGGATCTCCGCCCGGCTTGAGCAACACATAGGTGTACGAGTGGCTGATCACAAAATTAGTAGCGAGGTTCTTTCTCATGCGCTCTGCCGTTTCATCACTCTCCATGTCGAACATGTTTTCAAACGGCGCCATCATATGAAACCGGAGATGCGAAGTTTGCGGAAAATCTTTGACCACCGCCGTAATCCGGAACGCATGTTTACCACCAAAAATCAATGATTCACCCAATGGGTTCTTGTCGCCGAAATACTTGGTGGCCATCTCATCGGTGATGATCAATGTAAAGGGATCTACCAAGGCCCGATCAAGTGAACCGGCAATCAACTGAAAAGTAAACATCCTGGCCAGCGCCGAGTCAACAAAGAAAACGCCGGACTCTTCAAAAGAAGCACCCTCTTGTCCTTCGGGATGAGAAATACTCACATTCCTGTTATATACCCGGGCCGCTAACTCCACATCAGGAAAAAACTCAGTCATCAGGGGCGCGATGGGCGGCGGACTTGCAGCAATGCGCATACCGTTTGGTGCTGTATACGCGATCCGGTACAACCGGTCTCCCTTTTCCTGAAACTGATCAAAACTATTCTCACTGCGGACATAGGCCAATATCAGGAGGATGAGTCCCATGCCCATCGTAAGGCCTATAAAGTTGATCACAGCATATATCTTGTGTTTCAACATATTCCGAATGGCCGTCTTGAAGAAGTTTTGCAGCATACAATCAGGTATAGAAACCGTTTACTCAAAAACGATGTCCAGGGTTACAACACACAGGGACAAGCGGCGGGAAAAGGTAGTTTACCGGTATTTACGAAAACCGAATTGTGGTGGTCACCTGTCCGGGCACGGCAGACATCGACAAGGTTGCCTGATGCAGGCGACAAATATGGTAGCAAAGCCAAAGGCCCATGCCCAGGCCAGAACTTAACGTGGAGGACTTAAACTCCCTGTCCAATTCAACCGGAATTACAGCCAACCCTTCTGTGGGGTTGATCACATCAATTTGACCAGGATTAATTCGGACTTCAACGGTAACACCCGCTGGCGAATACCGAATGGCGTTTTCAAGGAGATTGGCCACCACGGTTTCCATTTTATCAAAATCCAGGTGAAGGGCGGGAATAGGCTCTTCGGGCAAAGTCACGCGAATGAAGGATCCCCGCTCAAGGCTTCTGTATTTTACTTTACGGATTGCCGCAAAGACTATTTCTTCAGGCTGTTCACTCCGCGCCCGCAGGGTAAGCGAATTGCTTTTCAGTTGACTGATCAATAAGAAATCATGAATAACCCGCGATAAGCGCTGCACTTCTGTCAATTGACTCTCCAGGATTTTGCGGGTGGCAGCGTCTGGTGACTGCGTAATGGCCAACGACAGTTCGGTCTGCATGACGGCCAGGGGGGTCTTCAACTCATGGGTCGCCGAGGCAAAAAAATTCACCTGATTCCGGATTGCCAGTTCAATTCGTTCCAGCATCTGATTGATGGTTTCCGCCAGCAGCCTGCTTTCATCCTGGCTATTTGGTACGGGTACCCTCCCAATGCGATTCGCTGCCGTGATCACTGCTGCAACATCGGTGATCTTCTTAATTGGCCTAAGCATCAGACCCGCCGACGCAAACACCAGTATTCCAGCCAGAACAATAGCGCCTGCATTGGCAGCGAATAAATAAATCCTGAGGTTTTGAAGCTGAGAAAGGAGCCGTTGATTACTACGAGACAAGGAAACCAATATCATCGGATTGTCGGATGGGCGCACGGTGACAATCTTAACATCTTCGAGTTCCACGACTTCAGGCAACTGGGCAATCGGGTCTACAGCTGGAAATTCCGGAGACACAAACAGGTTGACTGGCACCTGCCCGGTCGCTTGCTGCAACTGCATGGCATAACCTACGGGGGGCAAAGGTATCTGAAGTGGATCCAGCCTTACCCGCTCCGCAATCTTTCCCGCCTCTGCCTGAAGTTCCCGGGTATCCGCTTCGGCCAGCGTGGAGCGAACCTTTCCATAAATGATATAGTTGACGGGCAAAATGATAGACAAGAAGACAATAAAGAACAAGGCCGATGCCTTGGCCCGCAGACTGGTAAGAAAGGGAAAACGCTTGTTCAATTATTGGGTCAATAATGATCCTTCAATTACATAACCCAGGCCGACCCGGGTATGAATAATATCATCTCTCAATTTTCGCCGAAGTTGAGATATGTGTACTTCGATGACGTTGCTCCCCATGTCGAAGTTGACATCCCAAACTTTTTCGGCAATTTCTGTCTTGGACACCACCCGGTTACAATGCATCATCAAAAGTTCGAGTAAACCCAGTTCGCGGTTGGTCAGGGTAACTTCTTTTCCGTCCAGCCATACCTTTCGGGATACCAGGTCCAACTCGAGTTGGTCTACTTTATAGCGTGTAATAGTTCGGGGTGCCCCCTTTCGGGTTACGGCCCGGATCCGGGCAAGAAATTCTCCAAAATCAAAAGGCTTCTTCAGGTAGTCTACAGCGCCGGCATCCAGTCCTTGTATAACATGATCACTGCTATTTAGTGCACTGATGATGATCACGGGAGTACGTACACCGAATTGACGCATGTTATGGAGTACTTCAAATCCATTTTGTCCCGGCAGCATGATATCCAGTACCACCAGGTCGTAGGCATTGGTAGAGACATATTCTAATCCGGTGCTACCATTTTCTGCCGCATCCACCGAATATCCCTGTTGCTCCATTCCTTCCTTCAAAAAGGAGTTCAGACGTGGTTCATCTTCTATCAGGAGAATCTTCATGAGGTTACAAATTACTTTATTAAAAATTCTTTTCCTTCGATGACCAATTTGCGCGGGGTGATAATGCGGTAAGTTTCCCGGTAGATTTCGCCATTCTTTCGGATTCGTTCGTCGCCTTGCACCGAAATGCCAGCTCCTTTTCGAAATAGTTTATCCAGTTGCTGGGCGGTTGCCGCGTCGATATCAACGTAGGCATCCTTTCCCACCATAATACTCATGATTTTCTGGCGGGGCGAACGGTCAACACGGGTAATTTTCCCGGTCACCTCCACGGGTTTATGATCGTGTGCAACATCTTCGCCGCCATAAAAGAGACCTCGCTCAATTCGAAGTGTATCTGAACCAGCAACCAATGCATGGAGTTCAAAAGGATTGGGCTGATGTTCAACCTTAAATCCGATATAATAGAAGTTCACTTGACGTCCATCCTTGACAAAGTCCCTTACTTCTCTTGCCAGGTCGCTCGGAAAACTGACTTGTATTTCCTCATCGTTCGTCTTCATGACCATTCCGATACACACAGAGTTCTGTTTGTACAACAGTGACTTGAGCTGACCAGAATTTCTGATGAGCGGTGAGTAACTATAAACCTTCTTTATCCCTGAAACAGGAAATACAGCTGTTTCTGAAAATTGAGGGACTTCAGCATATCCAAAAAATGAGACCACGTCACCTCTTTTTGCCGGACGAAAGTCAGGATTCCCGGCCATAAAGCTGAAATTAGCGGCCAATCCATCCTGGAAAATAAAGACCTTTCGATCCTGATCATTGGGATAGACCTGCAGAATGGTCTTTTCCAGAAAGACGCCAACAGGCCGTTCATTTATTCGGTTGACAGTGGAGTAAGGCAGTGGCACCCATTTTCCATCGATAAGAATTTCTGTAATCCGATCTCCTCCCCACACACTAAGAATTTTCTTCATTTTAGGGTCGCTTTGAAATTCCTTCCTTCTCCTTTCCCAAATCAGGTTGACTTCTGCCCTTAGCGTAGTTTGATCGCCAACTTTAAGGTGATCGAGGATATATTTTCCGTAGTTTGGCCAAAACAAGAATTGAGCTTCCTCGCCGGCAACGTCCATTCGGATGCGCTCATACGCAACACGAAACGCAGGCTCGATCGCCAGAATACGACCTGTGAACTCACGAATCTCAGTTTTATTTTGTGCAGATACCGGAACTGGCAGCAGCAACAGCAGCAACAATAGTTTTTTCATGCGCTTTACTTTAGGACCAAAGTAGAACGCCGGTCTTAGGACAAACTGAATACGGAATTAATTTTTCTTCAGGTACCGGGAAGCCAGCCGCTTGAGGGATTCCAGTTCATTATCACCCATGGTCGCGCTCTTCACATTCAGCATCATTTCGAACATCACCTCATGGCTGAATCCGAGGTTAGAGGCCACCTTGGCGCAAAACTTGATTTCTTCGTTGTATATCTTTTCGTCAATCTTCATGAGCTGCACCAAATGAAGAATATAATCAAATTTCTCATCGACAGTGAGGTCGGATGGGATAACCACGGTGTGATCTCCACTGAATAACGGGAGAATCTCTGCCACCAGCATATGATTGGCCTGACCGATATTAATAATGAACTGACGCTCCTTTTCAGCCACATCTCCGTCAATGCGTGCCAGATTGATCAGCAACTTGATTTGTTCCAGACTTGCCATAGGGTAACGGTGAATTGGTTACCTAAAAGTCAGAAAATTAAGCCTCCCGACGAAATTAAAACTTCTTGATTTAACTTGACCCGGTGAATTTCCTTGCCCATCTCTATTTATCAGGCGACCATCCCCAGGTGATGGTGGGCAATTTCATTGGGGATTTCGTCAAAGGACGTGATTTGCGTCATCAGTATCCCCCGGATATTGTCCGCGGTATAGAAATGCACCGCGCCATTGATGAATACACCGATCATCATCCCATCGTCCGAATTAGCAAAAGTCGCTTGTGGGCCAAATACCGGCACTACTCCGGTGTCATCACCGACATCTATTTTGATCACTTTCTCGCCGCTCAGTGGGATGCGTATTCTTCAACGCCGTTGCCCGACTATGCCACACGTGCCTACCAACAACTGCTGGAGCATGAGCAAATTCTACCGGAACGGGTGCTGCAGATGCTGCCGTACATGATGAAGGGGAATTGGCTCTTGAACTACCAGGAAGTCGAAGGCATTCGCCGGGCACTTTCCGGAATGTCCCGACGTGCAACTTTCGTCTCTAACATGGAGCATGCTGCTGATGATCTCACCGAATCATACGCAGAATTCCGTCAGGACTTTGATCAGTTCTTTCCTGAATTAAGAAAATTCTGCGCTAACTGGGAACCTTCCGACCCGCTTCAGCCCTTGGCGTAAAAATCAAAACGGGTCTCTTTGGCACCCAATGAGCGAAGAAACTCTTCCACGGGCTTTGCTGGCTCACCACCTTTTATCGCATGGTGGAGCATCGTCAATCCATGTGGTCCTTTGGAATTCAACAACATGGGATGTGCCGTCAGGGTGAGCTTCACCGTTTCAAGATGGCCCAACATGCAGGCCAGATAAATATTATATCGGGCACCCTTGCCCAACAGATAGTTTGCAATCTCTTTGTTGCCCACATGACCAGCCGCCTCAATGCCCGACTCAAAATCACCGCCACCCCAATCATTGGAAACATGCAAGAGCTGAGGATCATTCTCCAGCATTTCGCGAACGCGATCAAATTTCCCGTGTGAAACGGAAACAAACTCCTTTACAATATCCAGGTTAATGGGCTGCGGACGCGCCTGGTCCTGACCCAATGCATGCATGGCTGGCACCAGGGCAATTCCACCCAGCACCGTGTGTTTCAAAAAAGTTGTTCTATTCATGATTCAGGGGTTTTGGTTACAACGGTGCTCACCCGCCAAAAGACAATCAACCGCATATTAACTTTTTGGAATTATTTTAGCGGTCAAATACCATGACCAACGACCCTGAATTAAACGGAAAATACCTGGGCACCATCTCCAGGGACTTTGTGAAGGTTGCTGACACCCTGAAGGAAGCCTCCTATCAAATTCGCAAAGCAGGCTTCGCCTACCCCATCTTCCCGATCAGCCGGGAAGAACAACCCATCGGGCAAGTATTGATTCGCAGCAACGACTTATCCCTGGAGTGGAATTATTACGCATCCTTTCTGGATGAGTTCGTGCAACGCGAACTAGTGGCCAAAGAGAAAGAAGAAGAATTTAAGGGCGCCTATAAAGATCCAGATGAGTTTTGTTGCCTGTTCGTCATTGATCAGGCATTCACCCGGTTTGTGTTTATCCCGTTTCCGGAAGATTAACTAATAGTGCGTCCAGCCCTGGGCTTGCAGCGGCACCACATTACCATTTTTGGTAATCAAGACATTCTCATTCGGGTCAGCATGGATATATCCGATAAAGTGAATATCCTGGTGGTTCTTGATTTTTTCAAAATCCGCCTGCCGGATGGTGAAGAGTAATTCGTAATCTTCTCCCCCATTGAGCGCTGCCGTGAATGGATCCAACTTAAATTCCACAGCTGTGGTGTACGCTTCCTGATCAATGGGAATTTTATCCTCGAATATCCGGACGCCCACATGTGAATTTCTCGAAAGGTGAAACAACTCTGAGGCGAGGCCATCGGATACATCGATCATGGAAGTAGGATGAATACCCAATTCCGCGAGCTCATACACAATATCCATCCGCGCTTCAGGCTTCAGTTGCCGGCTTACACAGTACTCATATTTTTCCAACTCGGGCTGCATATTGGGATTAGCCAGGTACACGGCTTTCTCCCGCTCCAATATCTGCAAACCGATGTACGCTCCTCCGAGGTCTCCGGTCACGCATATAATATCTTTATCAGCGGCACCGCTGCGGTAAACTTCCTGACCTTTCCTGGCGCGACCGAGGATACTGATGGATATCATCAGGCCTGATGTTGAGGCTGTGGTGGCACCCCCCACGAGATCAACCTTATA
>DNZD01000313.1 GCA_003504855.1 Cytophagales bacterium | reverse complement strand
TGAACAAATTTTTACTTTGTATAGTGTTCCTGCTGGCTGCCTTAATAGCTAAAGGGCAGGAAATTCCCGACGCTTCGCTGGTTCGCAAAAGCGATGGCCAAACCGTTTTGCTTTCCGAATGTCTGGCCTGCACCGGCGTAGTGATTATTTTCACCAGCCCGGATTGCCCGTTTGATGGGTACTATGCCGAACGACTCCAATTGCTTCGTGATCGCTATGCAGGCCAGGTCAGCTTTTACTTTATTAACCCTGGTGAGTCTACCGATACAAACCCGGCTTCATCATTTTCTTTATTGCCGTTTTATGCTGATGGTCAACAGCAGTTATTAAGGATTCTCGATCCTCACAAAACACCGGAAGCGTTTCTGTTAAAAAAACAAAATACTAAACTGACGTTGGTTTACCGGGGTGCCATCGATGACAATCCGCAAATGGCTTCAGCCGTGACCCAACCCTGGCTGCAGTCGGCCATCGACAATCTCCGGGATGGGAAGACACCCGCACAGGCGGAAGTTCGGGCCAGCGGTTGTACCATTAGAAAAAAATAAACAATGTGGTGGTTGGTTTGCCTCAAACTGCTTGCGGTATCAATTGCCGCGTCAGCCAAATACCTGGTAAATCTCTATTTTAATCTGCTGGAGGCCTGGGAAAGAAAAAATAAAAAGGGTGTCGGATAACATCAAACACCCAATTCACCGCCTGCCGATATTTCAATCAGCAATAGTTTAACCTCCTCGGCTTTGGCGTGTTCGCCCATCTTCTCGAATGACATAATGAGGTTTCGCATGGCACGGCGCATGATCTCCAGGTTGTCGCACGGCTCAAAGAAGGACGGCTGGGGCACGAGGTGCAGCTCTCCGATATAGTTTTCAATATCCTGTTTAGAGAATATCAGTCCCCGGTTGAAGGCATTGATATAAAACTGATTGCCCTGTTCGTCTTTATAAGTGAGAATAAATAAGTTGGGGAGGTTCACACCAAATACAGGCAACTTCAGTTTCTGGGCTACCAGCATGTAAATCACACAGAGGGTGATCGGGTTTCCCTTTTTGCTCTCCAGCACCACATTGATCATGGAGTTACCTGGTGAATGAAAGTTCTTGGTGTTTGCACCAAACCTGAGCTTGTTAAACAGCACTCCATTCAATGCTTTGATCTGGTCGATCGGATAGAGGTCGTTCCTGAATTCAAGCCAGGTTTCATAATAGATTTGCTCCAGTTCCTGTTTTAGTTTCTCGAGTTCAATGTCCGGATATTGATAGGAAGCCAGTATCCACATGGCAGTAAGCAGGTCCTTTTCAGGTTGATTATACCAAGCCAGCAGCCTGGACTTCACCAATTCGTACTGCAAGGTGTGAATGATATCTTCGATTCGCGATTGCAACAACGGGCTAAAGTTATTCTCCCATTCCAGCTCGAGGTAGGGAATGGCTGTTGGTCCGAGGGATAGTATTTTTTCCTGGACATGCGCCGCCACCTGCTTGTCTTCATCATCGAGCAGGGAAATCAGCGCCTTGATCTCCTTTTCGTCCATCAGGTTTGAATTACGCCAGGGTTAAACCTCTCCAGCGGGGCATGGTTGGCCGCCTCGATACCACAGGAGATAAAATGCCTCGTCTCCAGCGGATCAATTACCGCATCCACCCACAGGCGCGAGGCCGCATAGTATGGACTAAGCTGTTCATTGTATCGATCGGTGATCTCCTTCAGCAGTTTATCTTCCTCCTCCTGACTGATCGTTTTGCCTTGTCCCTTAAGTGTACTCACCCGGATTTGCAACAGGGTTTTGGCAGCCGCAGCCCCGCTCATCACCGCTATTTGTGCCGAGGGCCATGCGGCGATCAGTCGTGGGTCATAGGCTTTGCCGCACATGGCATAGTTACCGGCACCATATGAATTACCCATCATAATGGTAAACTTCGGCACGGTAGAGTTGGCTACTGCATTCACCATTTTGGCGCCATCCTTGATGATTCCGCCATGTTCGGCTTTGCTGCCTACCATAAAGCCGCTAACGTCCTGTAAAAAGACCAATGGAATGCGGCGCTGGTTACAGTTCATGATAAAGCGCGCTGCCTTGTCGGCGGAGTCTGAATAAATCACCCCTCCCATTTGCATCTCGCCTTTCTTGTTCTTCACCATGTTACGCTGATTGGCTACGATTCCAACCGCCCAACCATCGATCCGTGCAAAGCCGCAAAGTAATGTTTGACCATAGAGCGCCTTGTACTCATCAAACTGCGAATCATCCACCAGGGTCCGGATTACTTCGCGCGTATCATAAGGCTTGGTACGGTCTGCCGGGATGAGACCATAAACCGTTTCCGGCTTCACGGCTGGTGGCTTTGCCGTAACGCGATCCAGTCCGGCTGCCGGTGTTGCACCCAGCTTGTCCATCAACCGGCGGATGTAATCCAGGCAAGCTTCATCGTTGGGGAACTTATTATCCGTGACCCCGCTGATTTCGCAATGCGTAGTTGCTCCGCCCAGGGTTTCATTGTCTACTACCTCGCCAATCGCGGCTTTGACGAGATAAGAGCCTGCCAGAAATATCGATCCGGTTTTGTCAACGATCATGGCTTCGTCCGACATGATGGGCAGGTAAGCTCCACCAGCTACGCAGCTTCCCATGATCGCTGCTATTTGTACAATGCCCATCGAGGACATCCTGGCATTGTTTCTAAACTGTCTTCCAAAATGTTCTTTGTCTGGAAAAATCTCATCCTGCATCGGAAGAAAAACACCAGCGCTGTCGACCAGATAAATGATGGGAAGCCGGTTTTCCATCGCTATTTCCTGGGCACGGAGGTTCTTCTTGGCTGTAATTGGAAACCAGGCTCCTGCTTTTACGGTAGCATCATTGGCTACTACCACACACAAGCGTCCGCTGACGTGGCCTAACCCGGCAACCACACCACCTCCGGGACACCCACCTTGTTCGGCATACATGCCGTCACCGGCAAACATTCCGATTTCAACCAGGCGGGAATCTTTGTCAAGCAGGTAGTTGATCCGCTCGCGGGCCGTCAGTTTTCCCTTTTGATGTTGTTCATCGATTTTTTTTTCACCCCCGCCCAGGGCCACCTTCTTCTCCCGCGTGCGCAACTGAAAACACAGTTGCTTGAAGACATCTTCGTTGCGGTTGAACTCCAGATCCATGGTAGGCGCCTGGCTATTTGGGCGTAGTTGATGCCGCTTTCTTTTTGGCTTCCTCGCGCAAGCGGTCGCGTTCTACTTTTTTGTGGCTCTTTCCGAGCGGTGAGGTGAAGTGCTTGGGGTAGCGGTTAATATGGACCACGAGACTGTCCATGCTCTTCATGAGTTTGTTAAGGTTTACGTACAAGGTATCCTCAGTCATGAGTTTGCTTACCGTGTTGTCACCCTTTCTCATTTTCATCAAAGTCTCGTTCAGGCTTGTTAAGGTTTGTTGCGTTTTGGCTACCGTCTTGTTGATTTGCATGGTCTTGAGTGAGTCGGACAACACGCTGAAATTCTTAAGCGCGGGGCGCAACTCCACCAACGATGTATTGAGGTTGGTGGCTACATCATTAAAATTAGAAGAAACCTGATCAATCCGGTTATTGGCAGTAATAAGTGCATTATTCAGCAGGTGCGGCGTGGACTGCAGGCTGATGAAGATAGAATCCAGCCGCTGCGAATTGCGCGCCAGGTTCTCAATCACCACATTGAATTTACGCAGTGATGACTCCACGTTACTGGCCACGGGCTGGGCCGTCTCCGTCAATACATCAAACATCCCTTTGGCCAATTCAGAATAGATGGTGTCTCCTGGCAACAAAGGCTCTTTTACTTCGCCGATAGACAGGAGGATATATTTACTACCCAATAATTCACTGTCGAGGATGGCTTTGGTAGAATCTCCCAACTTGATATCAGAATCGATGTCAATTTCCACCAAGACACTGTGGGTCTTGTTTGGCATGATTTTGATCTTACTTACCCGGCCGACCGCGAAGCCGCTTACGAGCACCGGGTTTGATACCGCGAGGTTGTCTACATTCTCATAGATAGCATAGTACTTTGAGCTGGAGGAGAAGAAATCATTCCCTTTGAGGTAATCAATCCCCAAATACAAAATGGCCATGGCTGCGGCCGCAAACAATCCCACCATCAATTCCTTATTTCTCACACCGTTCAGTTTATGGATTCTACTTGTATCTTATATTCTTTAAATGCCCGGTAAATGCCAGAAGCGATCATATTTTGTCCGGCGTCTTCACCCAAAAACTTTTCCTCCTTCGGATTCGTCAAAAAACCTACTTCAATCAATACACTGGGCATGGCTGTACGCCATAGCACCCAAAACCCGGCCTGCTTTACCCCATGGCTTCGGCGGCCCAACCGATGCTTAAATTCATTTTCTACCTTCTCCGCAAACTTCAAACTGCTTTCCTGAAAAGCACTTTGGGTAAGTGAAAAAAGGATATTGGACTCAGGGCTATTGGGGTCAAATCCTTCATACCGTTCCTCGTAATTATCATCCAGAAGAATTACGGCGTTCTCCCGCTTGGCCACATCGAGGTTTCCCTCAGATTTGTGCAAGCCCATCACGTAGGTCTCCGTACCACTGATTTCTGCCCGGGAGACTGCATTCGCGTGAATGCAAATGAACAAATCGGCCTTATTCTTATTGGCAATCGCCGCCCGTTGGTCCAGTGCCAGGTAGCGGTCATCCTTGCGGGTATAGATCACCTTCACACCAGGCAGGTTTTTTTCGATCAGCCCTCCGACTTTCAAGGCGATTTTCAGCGCCACATCTTTTTCCCGTACCGACACACCCCGCGTTCCAGGGTCTTTACCGCCATGGCCAGCATCAATCACCACTGTTTCGACCTTATTCTCAGCCACCTCCGAGGTCGCCGAAGAGTTTAGCAAGGTTATTGCTATCAAAAAGACCTTGATTCGGTTATTCACAACGGTAGTGATATGACCTATTTGACATAAATTCGCACAAAATCGTGAATTTTTCGCTAAAAACTAAATTTCCGCTTGCTGCGCCTCTCTGGCGGATGCTACGGCTATTCACGTTTTTAGGGTTGATTTGGTTCGGTTTCCCTGCTTTTAGTCAGAATAAAAGGCCAGCCACGAATACACCCGTGGTACCCAAACCAACCGAGATACTCCCCACCGATACCGCGGCCCTGAATGCTGAGCGCCGCGCACTCAAGGCTGACTCGATTCGTAAGCGGCAGAGCGACATTGAAACCACCATTACTTACAGCGCCCGCGACTCCATCCGCTCCTCAGTAGACCGCAAGATCGTCCACCTATACGGTGATGCGAAGATCCAATATGGAATTATCCAACTGATGGCTGAAGACATCACGATTGATTATGAGACCTCAACGATTTCAGCCGATGGCAAGCCAGACTCCACAGGAAAGGACCGTGGGTATCCCATATTTATCAATGGCTCCGAGAAGTACGAGACCAAGAGCATTATTTACAATTTCAAAACCAAAAAAGCCCGTATTTCAGAAGTGCTGACCAAGCAAGGGGAAGGCATCCTTCACGGCAGCGCGGTGTATAAGAATGAAAGAAACGAATTGCTGAGCATCCGCAACGCCTACACTACGTGTGATCTCAAGGAACCCCACTATGAGATCATTGCCACACGGGCAAAGGCAATCCCCGGAGACAAGATGGTGGTGGGTCCGTTTCACATGGCCGTCAATTCGGTACCGCTGCCCGTAGGGTTTCTGTTTGGCATCTTCCCATCGCCCCGCAAGAGTGCCAGTGGCATTATTGTGCCTGCCTACGGCGAGGAACGTAATCGCGGCTTTTTCCTTCGTAATGGGGGCTACTTTTTTGATATCAACGACTACATTAAAATGCAAATCACCGGCGACCTGTATTCCCGCGGATCATCGGCTATTTACCTGAACTCCAATTACCGGATGCGGTACAAGTACACCGGTGCCTTTAACTTCTCCTTCACCAGCAACCGGACATCCACCAACGTGGAAGTTCCCAATACCGTCAAGGATTTCCGGATTACCTGGAACCACACGCCGCAGACAAAAGGCACAGGAAGGTTCTCGGCTTCGGTGAATGCCGCCACCGCTTCCTTTAACAACAGCAACTTCCTCGGCGTTAACACCAATCCATCTGTGGCCCGGCTTGACAACACCACGCGGAAGCTCAGCTCAAACATTTCCTATTCAAAAACCTTTGGATCGAAGGTGAGCATGGGTATCAATTACCGCATCAACCAGGACCTTACTACCAAAGAGGTGGATATGCCCTTGCCAGACCTGAGCTTCAACGTCAATAACATCTATCCTTTCAAGAAGGTATCCAAGGGAATGTTGCTTCAGAATCTCTCAACCCGATTGACGATGACCGCCACCAACCAGATCACCAACAACCTTGGGCGCAACTTTTACGACAAAAACGGCAAACAGATTACGCATGACAGTATCGCGAAATTTGATTTCCAGAATTTACCGTTGCTTATACGAAACGCCCGAAAGGGTGTACGCTATGTACTTCCCCTGAGCACTTCATTTAAAGTACTGAAGTTCTTCACCGTGAGTCCCAGCATCAACTACAATGAAGTATGGTATTTTGAAAAACTCAATTGGGCAAAAACCAATGACAGTACCGTCGCCGTGAGAGATACGGTTCGTGGATTCAACAGACTGAGCACGTATCAGACCAGCGTTAACCTCACCACCCGCATTTACGGTACCTATTTTTTTAAGAAGACAAGCCGGGTCCAGGCGATCCGGCATATCATTAACCCCAGTATCGGGTACAGCTACCAACCCGATTTCAGCGATCCTGCCTTTGGCTATTTTCAGGAGTTCAACCTGAAGAACAACAAATATCCTGTGTTTAAGTCTGTTCATGAGAACTTTGTGTATGGTTCGGCAACAACGGGCTCTTCCAGCGGCATCAGTTTCGGTATCAATAACAACATCGAGATGAAGGTGAAGAGCCGGAAGGATACGGTAGCCCGAAAAGTTGCCTTGTTCAATACACTTTCTATCTCCAGCAGTTATAATTTCAAGGCCGATTCATTCAAGTTGGCACCCTTCAATCTCGCAGCGAATACGAATGTGCTGAACGATAAATTGAACGTCAACATGACGGCTACGCTGGATCCATATAAATATGTCACGGTTCAGTCTAATGCCGTCGCCGAAAAAGATGTCGTCACCAAAGAAATCCGTACTGCAGAATACGCGTGGGGCGGCTATACCGTTTCTAACTCCAACTGGCAGGTGATGGAGGTGAAAAACAACATTGGGCGAATAACAGCCGCCAATATAGCTCTTAGCACCAACCTGAATCCCAAGGGACAGAAAAAGGATACGGACACCCGGGACAAGATTTCAAAATCAAATGCCACGGATGCTGATAAGAAATATCTTTTACAAAACCCGGACAGCTATATCGATTTTAATATTCCCTGGAACCTGCGCATTGCCTACAACGCCGACTATCAGCATCAGGTGAATACAGGTCCCCGCATCACACAAACAGTACGGTTAAACGGAGACTTGGGTCTGTCAGAACATTGGAAAATAGTATTCAATACAGGCTATGATTTCCAACAACATGAAATAACCTATACCACGGTGACGCTCAGCCGCGACCTGCATTGCTGGCAAATGAATCTTTCTTGGGTGCCATTCGGCAAGTTCCAATCCTATAACTTCACGATCAACGTAAAATCAAATATGTTGCGGGATTTGAAACTTAACAGGACACGTTCCTTTTTCGACAACTAGGCTGTCTTTTGCCAACCTTCAATCTCCTGAAGGGTCACCGCCGCAACGTTATCCAGTTTAAGTTTCTTGCGCATACCTCCCAGGTCGTTCAGCAACTTGGTGGCTTTGGTTTCCCGCACCTGCTCCGGTGCGTGTATATTCAATTTTAGGAGCATCGGCCAAACTTCTTCACGGATACCCATGGCCCTGAAAGCCTCCTCATGATTGATCACCGTTACTTTCTCCGGCTTCATTTGGGGGAAGAAAATCACATCCTGGATCGACGGTGAGTTAGTCATCACCATGGTGAGACGGTCAATGCCGATACCGAGTCCGGCTGTGGGCGGCATGCCATATTCGAGTGCACGCAAAAAGTCTTCATCCAGGGTCATGGCCTCTTCATCGCCCCGCTTACCCAACTCAAGCTGCTCTTCAAATCTGCGACGCTGATCGATTGGATCATTCAATTCGGAGAAGGCATTGCAGATTTCCTTGCGGTTGCAAATGGCTTCAAATCGTTCCACCAGCCCCGGCTTGTTGCGATGCTTTTTGGCCAACGGCGACATCTCCACCGGGTAGTCCGTGATGAAAGTCGGCTGGATCAGGTTGGGCTCACATCGCTCCCCAAATATCTGGTCAATTAGTTTTCCTTTACCCATGGTTTCATCCATGGGCACGTGCAACGACTTGCAGGTTTGACGCAAGGCTGCTTCGTCCATCGTTGAAATATCAATTCCGGTGAAATGTTGGATGGCCTCGAACATCGTGAACCGCTTCCAGGGCCTCTTGAAATTGATTACCTGATCTCCCACCTTTACTTCCGTGGTGCCGTGGAGGTCAAGGGCTACCTTTTCAATCATCTCCTCCACGAGGTTCATCATCCACTGATAGTCCTTGTACGCCACGTATAGTTCCACCTGAGTGAACTCGGGGTTGTGGAAGCGCGACATGCCTTCATTGCGGAAGTCTTTCGAAAATTCATAGACCCCGTCAAAACCGCCCACAATCAATCGCTTGAGGTAAAGCTCGTTGGCGATGCGCAGGTACAACGTCATGTCCAGGGTATTGTGGTGGGTCTTAAAAGGCCGTGCGGCCGCGCCACCATACAAGGGCTGAAGAATCGGCGTTTCCACCTCCAGGTATCCCTTGTTGTTCAGGTAAGAACGCATGGAGTTGACGAGACGCGTGCGCTTAACAAATGCATCGCGCACCTGTGGATTAACGACGAGGTCAACATAGCGCATCCGGTAGCGCTGTTCGGGATCTGTAAAAGCATCATGGCGAGTTACATTCCCCTGCTCATCGGTCGTTTCTTTTACGACGGGCAATGGCCTGAGCGATTTTGACAATACCCTGAGCGAAGTAGCATGAATGGATATCTCCCCGGTTTGTGTAGTAAATACAAATCCGGTGACACCCAGGATATCGCCGATGTCCAGCAGCTTCTTAAAAACTACATTGTATAGATTCTTGTCATCTCCCGGGCACAGGTCATCACGACGGAAGTACACCTGGATTTTTCCGGTCTCGTCCTGCAACTCAGCGAACGAAGCGTTTCCCATGATGCGGCGTGTCATCATCCGACCTGCCAACGACACCTGTTTAAATGATTCCGGCGCGGCGGCAAACTTATCGTGGATGGACCGTGCGGTGGTATTGACCTCGAATAAGTCGGCCGGATATGGATTGATTCCCAATTTTTGAAGCTCCTCGAGACTCTGTCTCCGGATTACTTCCTGTTCGCTTAAATGCATGCTTCGGTTACGCCAGCCCAAAGGCCGGGGTGCAAAAATAGCGGAAATTTAGGGATGGATGGCCTATGCTTTCTTATTCTTCCGTCGTTGCAATTCCTTCCGGATCATGGATAACTCACGGCTGCTTTGGCCGGCCACCGAAGTATTCTCGCTGGCGCGACGCAGCAGGTAAGGCATGACCGAAGCAACCGGGCCGTAAGGAACATACTTACACACATTATATCCTGCACGGGCCAAGTTGAATGAGATGTTGTCGCTCATCCCCAACAACTGCGCAAACCAAACACGATTGTCATTGGGCTTTATACCATGCTTTTGCATCAGCAAAGCGAGGTATTGGTTGCTGTATTCGTTGTGGGAGCCACAAAGAACAGAAACCCGTTGTTTATTGTCTATGCAAAAAGCCAGTGCCCGGTTGAAGGCATCATCGGTTCCTTGCTTGGATGAAAAGATCGGATCGGGGTACCCGCGTAGTGCTGCCCGCTCCCGCTCTTTTTCCATATAGGCACCCCGCACCAGCTTGGCACCGAGGAAATAGTTATTCATGGTGGCGAGGTGATGCGCCTCGCGGAGATCGTTTAGCGCCTGCGTACGGTACAGTTGGTAGGTATTAAACACAATGGCCTTTTCTTTATTGTATAAAGCCATCATGGCGTACACAATGTCATCAATGGGTTTTTGTATCCAGGTGTCTTCGGCATCAATGAGAATCGGTATGCCGAGGCTATGGGCCTTTTGGCAGATACGCTGCACCCTGTCTTTAACATGATCATAGGCAGTCTGCTCGGCCTCCGTCAGCTGGGTGCCCTCGGCCACCTTTTCCAGCAGGGTACTCGAAGCCATACCCGTCATTTTGAAAACGCAAAAAGGTATATGTTTGGATCGGAGTGCCTCATCGAAAGTCCGGAGAATTTCCTGTGCCGTAGCTTCAAAACCCTCCTCATCATGTGCCCCTTCTACGGAATAATCAAGAATGGTCTTCACGTTGTATTCTCCCAGATGCTGCACAGTCTTTTCTGTTTTAACGATCGTTTCGCCTCCGCAGAAATGGTCAAAAACAGTAGAGCGAACCAGGCCTTGAATAGGCAAACCTATCGCCATGCCGGTTTTGACGGCACTGGTGGCCAGGCCCGACATGAACGGGTTGTTTACAATAGAGAAAATGAAATTGGCTTTGCGCAATTCACGGTCAGATTTATAGCTAAAAGCAACTTCGGTATTGTCGAAACTTACCAGGGGCTCGGTCTCCATAAGGGCATTTTTTCAGGGGCAAATATAGTGCTCGGGTTTGTTTTACAACCGTTTGAATCAGCCTATTTGAAGTGATCTGAGCCATGCGGGGAGGTGACGAATGTCAGTCTTTCTGCACCGCCTTCTAATCTATTATCTTGCGAAAGAATCATGAAATCCAGCGTTATTTTTCAACATAAACCGACGAACAGCAAAGCCTCGCTGCGCGGCTATTCTCAGATCGCCGTTCTGGTCGACCAACATACGCGTGCCCACTGTTATCCTTTGCTTGCCAAACAACTTCCACCCCATTCAGTAATTGAAGTCATGGCAGGCGAAGACCACAAAAATCTGGTCACGAGCCAGGTCATCTGGCAGCATATGACGGAACTTGGCTTTGACCGTCATGCTGCATTGATCATTATCGGCGGAGGTGTTCTTGGGGACATGGGCGGCTTTTGCGCCGCTACTTTCAAGCGGGGTATTGACTTCATCCTGGTGCCAACCACCCTGTTGTCGCAGGTTGATTCAAGCATCGGCGGCAAACTGGGCGTGGATTTTGGACCGTACAAGAACCACGTAGGTGTATTCCAACAGCCGGTGGCCACCTATATCGCGTCGGCATTTCTGGATACCCTGCCTTCCCGTGAATTGAGGTCCGGCTTTGCTGAGGTGATCAAACATTGCATTATTGGCGACAAAGCCATGTGGAAAATAGTTAGTCAACGCACGCTGGAAAACCAACCCTGGCTGAAATTGGTAAAGCATTCAGTTGGTTTCAAGAAAAAGGTGACCCAAAAGGATCCCCGGGAGAAGGGGCTTCGGAAAATCCTGAATTTCGGTCACACCATTGGCCACGCCCTGGAAGGCCACTTTTTGAATACTGATAACCGACTTTTTCATGGCGAGGCCATCGCCATTGGGATGATCATGGAAGCCTGGATTGCCTGCTCCAGGAAATTGATCTCGGAAGAAGAAAGGGAACAAATCTCAGGGTACTTAAAGGCGGTTTTTGGAAAAATACCAGTACCCGCACCAGAAAACTGGATTCCGTTGATGAAACAGGACAAGAAAAATAAGGGCAACAAAGTATTGATGGCGTTGCCCCGAAGATTAGGCAATGCCGTTTGGGATATCAGCGTAAGCGAGCGGGATATCCGGGGTGCATGGGATTACTATAACACCCTTTAGACATACTTGGCTTCGGATTCTTCCTGGGGTTCTTCATCCTTCGAAGAAAAGGTACGCTTGAGGTTCTCTGCTCCCTTGGCGATAAATTCCTTCGTCTTTTTCTTCCGGCTGCCTGTCAAAAGCCAGGCGGCCAGGAGGGCACCCCCGGCGATTCCAAGACCAATTGCAACTTTGCGTGTTGTACTCATATATGACTTAACTATTTTTGAAATCAATTTGTTTCATAAACGTCCGTAAAACGATAAATATTTTCGTCAAGCGGATATCCTAAACGAACGAACGTTGGAGCCCTTACTTCACCTCACCCATCATCCCCACCTCCGCGGTATTGTTCAGTCCCTTCCGTCGTCCAAGAGCCTGAGTAACCGTGCCCTCATCATTCATGCCTTGTCGGATAACACCAGTAAGCTTGAAAACCTCAGCTCAGCCCGGGACACCCAACTCATGCTTTCCCTGATCCATAACCCGGAAAAGGTGATAAATGTCATGGATGCCGGTACTACCATGCGCTTCCTCACGGCTTACTTTAGCATTACCCGTCAATCGAAGATTCTCACAGGTACAGATCGCATGAAGGAACGCCCCATTCACCTCCTGGTTAATGCCTTGCGGTCATTGGGTGTAACCATTCAATACCTGGGAAAGGAAGGATTTCCTCCCCTTGAGGTAATGGGCTTTGAACGCCAGCTGACAGACCGGCTTTCCATTCGCGGCGATGTAAGCAGCCAGTTTATCTCTGCCCTGATGATGGTGGCACCTAACCTACCGCGTGGGCTGACCCTTTCGCTCGAAGGGAAAGTGGGGAGCATGCCTTATCTCCGGATGACAGCAGCATTGATGGAACAATTTGGCGTTAAGCCCAACTTTCAGGGAACTGATATAATCATCCCCGCCAAAGCCTATAAAGCCGCAAAGTATCGGGTAGAGCCGGACTGGTCTGCTGCCAGCTATTGGTTTGCGTTTGCTGCGCTGGCCAGCGACGCCCAACTCCTCTTGCCTGGTGTTGAGCCTGCCGCTTTGCAAGGAGATAGGGTCATTGTTGATATCATGAGTCTGTTGGGTGTTGCTGCCCGATTTGATATAGACGGAATGACCCTCACCAAACAAGCAGTCAAAGTTCAGAAGCTGGAATGGGATTTTACAGATTGCCCTGATCTCGCTCAGACCGTGTTGCCCGTTTGTACTGCCCTTGGGATTCCCGGCTCGTTCACAGGCCTGGAGAGTCTAAGAATCAAAGAGACAGATCGCATCCATGCATTGCAACAGGAACTCAGCAAAATCGGTGGCCAATTGGAAGAAATCTCCGGCACCTGGACATTAATGCCTTCCCCAATCCCATCGGGTAAGCCCGTCATTCATACGTACCACGACCACCGCATGGCCATGGGATTTGCGCCCCTCGTTACCAGGCGCGACATCACCATAGAAGCTCCTGAAGTAGTTCAGAAATCCTATCCAACCTTTTGGTCTGACCTCAGGGCATTGGGCGTGAAAATGGAAGAGAAGTAGTGCGCAGCCTTCAGAAGCCGGCTCCCATACCAGGAAAAATAAGTACCATCTACCAACCGGATTTGGGCCGCAGGCATCCATTTATGAATTAGGTCAACATGCTGGGCTGAGAACGGATATGGCTCAGATGAAAGCAGGATCAGCTCGGGGTTCAATTCGCGAACCAATGATTCTGACAATACCGGGTAACGGGTTTGTTCCGATAATACATTCGTCAACCCCAGATAGGTCATCATAGCATCAATAAATGTCCCGGACGCCGCACCCATCCAGGGATCCATCCAGATCAGATACAATGTCCTTGCTTTGGTGATGCGTGATATAGGAAGAAACTCCTGCTGAATCTGATCAACCAGATTAGTTGCTGCCGGGCTCGTGTCGGTCATTTGTCCCACCGATCTAATCATGTCAAGCGCATCAGAGAGTGTCGACACATTACTCACCCAAACCGGTACGTGGTCTGCCAGTGCATGTATGTCGGCCTTGGTGTTCTCCTCCTTATTCGCTAACACAAGGTCAGGTGCCAGGGCGAGCACCTCGTCTAGCCTGATCTTTTTAGTACCCCCGACCACCTTCTTACTGGCTTTCCATGACGGAGGCTCGACGCAAAACCTGGTAATACCCAGCACAGCATCATCTAACCCCAGATAAGCAAGTAATTCTGTTTGAGACGGAACCAACGAAACAATACGGCGTGGCAAACCATCCAGTGTAATGCTTCTTCCCAGTTGATCCGTGATGTTCAGGCTACCCATAAAAAAACATTGCCCGGGATTCGGGCAATGTGATCTGTAAGTTATCTACTTGATGTACCGGAAGTCATGTCCGGGTTTTACCTGCAGCAAGACTTCATAAATCAGTTGAATGACTTTTTCAACATCATTTTTGTGGACCATTTCCACGGTCGTGTGCATGTATTTGAGCGGGAGTGAAATCAATGCAGAGGCTACCCCTTCCGCCGAATAGGCAAAGGAATCTGTGTCCGTACCGGTAGAGCGGGAAACCGCCTGACGCTGAAAGGCAATTTTCTTTTTCTCCGCAGTCTGGATAATCATTTTCAACACATTGTTCTGAACGGCCGGACCATAACAAACCACCGGTCCCAGTCCGCACTTCAGGTTGCCGCTTTCCTTTTTGTTGTACATGGGCGACTGTGTGTCGTGGGTCACATCGGTACAAATAGCCAGATCCGGCTTGATACGACGGGAAATCATTTCAGCCCCCCGCAATCCAATCTCTTCCTGCACGGCATTCACAATGTAAAGTCCAAAAGGAAGTTTTTTTTTATTCTCTTTAAGCCGGCGGGCAACTTCAGCAATCATGAATCCGCCCATCCGGTTATCCAGGGCGCGGCCGACAAAGTAATCTTTGCCCAATTCGATAAACTCATCTTCAAACGTGATCACACATCCCACGTGAACACCACGGGCTTCTACTTCTTTTTTTGATCCGGCGCCGATATCGATAAAGATATTTTTTAGACTCGGAGCTTCTTCTCTTCCCGCATCACGCACGTGGATCGCCGGCCAGCCAAAAATTCCCTTCACAACACCTTTGTCTGTGTAAATATTTACGCGCATAGAAGGAGCAATCTGATGATCTGAACCTCCGTTGCGGCGAACGTAGATATATCCTTCTTCGGTGATGTAATTGACAAACCATGAAATCTCATCGGCATGTGCCTCAATTACCACCTTGTATTCTGCCTTAGGATTGACAATACCAACCGTAGTACCGTACACATCTACCATGTGGTCATCAATGTAGGGGCGCAGATAATTCAACCAAATCTGCTGACCCGTATGCTCGAAACCGGTAGGTGATGAATTGTTCAGGTAGCGATACAAAAATTCTTTGCTCTTCTTATCCATAGTAGTAAACAGTTAAATAATTATGATCTATAACGGGATGTTTCCGTGTTTCTTCTTGGGCAAAACAGCTACTTTATTTTCCAGCATGGCAAATGCCCGTATCAGTTTTTCACGGGTTTGCTCCGGGTAGATTACCTCATCCACATAGCCGCGGTGGGCAGCTTTGTAAGGATTGGCAAATTTACGGGTATACTCATCAACTTTTTCGGCCAGTTTGGCCTCCGGATCAGCGGCTTCTGAAATTTCCTTTTTGAAGATTATCTCTGCTGCACCTTTGGCGCCCATCACTGCAATCTCAGCCGTAGGCCAGGCATAGTTCAAATCCGCTCCAATATGTTTGGAGTTCATCACATCATAGGCTCCTCCATAGGCCTTGCGGGTAATCACCGTAATCCGGGGCACAGTGGCTTCAGAAAATGCATACAACAATTTTGCGCCATTGGAGATAATACCATTCCACTCCTGATCAGTACCTGGCAGAAAACCCGGCACGTCTTCCAATACCAGCAAGGGGATGTTGAAACTATCACAGAATCGGACAAAACGGGCTCCTTTAACGCTGGCATCTATGTCCAGGACGCCAGCCAGTGACGCTGGTTGATTGCCGACTATCCCAATACTTCTTCCTGCTATACGGGCAAATCCTACTACTATATTTTCCGCAAAATTCCGGTGTACTTCAAAGAACGTCCCATCATCTACGACACCCTGAATCACCTCGCGCATATCATATGGCTGGTTGGGATTGGCCGGTATGATCGTGTTAAGACCCGGGCGCTTTTCGTTGCCGGGCGTATAGGGCAACCGGGGTGCAGGATCTTCGCAGTTTTGGGGGATGTAGCTAAATAGCTGCTTGATCTGTGTGATGCATTCCGCTTCGTTTGCACTCGTAAAGTGCGTCACGCCACTCTTTGTGCTATGGGTAGAGGCACCACCCAGTTCTTCGGCCGTGACATTTTCATGCGTGACCGTCTTCACTACATTAGGTCCGGTAACAAACATAAATGAGGTATTCTCCACCATAAAGATGAAGTCAGTCATCGCCGGCGAATAAACCGCACCACCCGCACAGGGTCCGAGGATTGCTGATAATTGAGGAACCACGCCACTGGCCATCACATTGCGGTAGAAGATGTCTGCATATCCCCCCAATGAAACAACACCCTCCTGGATGCGGGCACCACCGGAGTCATTAAGGCCAATCACCGGAGCCCCGTTCTTCATGGCCAGGTCCATGATCTTTACAATTTTTTCGGCATGCGTTTCTGACAGGGATCCGCCAAAGACCGTAAAGTCCTGAGAAAATACATATACCAACCTTCCCTGGATGGTGCCATAACCCGTCACCACGCCATCGCCCAGGTAATATTCTTTGTCCAGTCCAAAATCCTTGCCGCGGTGCAACACAAATTTACCGAGCTCCTCAAACGACCCTTCATCGAGCAGCAGAAGCACCCGCTCCCTTGCCGTGAGCTTTCCTTTGGCATGCTGTTGGGCAATGCGTTTTTCGCCTCCGCCCAGTAAGGCTTCCTGATTTTTGCGGTCCAGCTCACCGAATGCATTTGACTGACTCATGACTTTGGGTTGGAATTCAAATATATTATTGTTTGGTTCGATATACTAACTTGACAGCCCCTAGCAATAGCCATGGACCAGCGCATAGCCGTCATCGATCTGGGAACAAATACCTTTCATCTGCTCATTGCAGCAATCAAGGGCACGACCGTTGAGATTCTTCACCGGGAAAAGGTACCAGTGAAACTTGGGCTTGCCGGAATCAACCAGGGAATGATCACCCAGGAAGCCATAGCACGCGGCAGGACCTGCCTGATGAACTTTCACACTGTACTTCAACAGTGGGGCGTTTCGCACTGCCAGGGTTTCGGCACCAGTGCCTTACGGAGTGCACGCAACGGTTCCGAGGTGCTTGCCTACCTGAGAAAGGAAACAGGGATGGACCTGGTTATCATTTCGGGTGATGAAGAAGCGGCTTTCATCTGTCACGGGGTAAGGGCTGCTGTACCCCTCGGGCATGAAAAGTCACTCATTATAGACATCGGGGGTGGAAGTGTAGAATTCATTATTGCTGATCAAAACACGTTGTACTGGAAACAAAGTATTGAAATGGGTGCTCAAAGGCTGTTGGAACTCTACCATCGGCATGATCCAATTTTATCCGATGAAATAGCTGCCCTGGAAAAGCATTTTGATAAGTTTCTGACCACCGTGCGTGACGCGATTCATCTGCACAAACCTGCAGTACTCGTTGGTTCGTCAGGTACATTTGATACACTGAGCGAAATATACTGTGCAGAGCAGGGTATTCCCTTTTCAGGCGATTCACCCGAGACACCATTCAGCATCTCAGCCTTCAAACCTATTCATCAATTATTGATTTCAAAGACCCGGGCTGAGCGCCTTCTGATTCCAGGTATGATAGAAATGCGCGTAGATATGATTGTGGTGGCCAGTTGCCTGATCGATTACATGCTAAGGCACTTCCCGATCACACAAATACGCGTTTCATCCTGGTCATTGAAAGAGGGCGTGCTCACCCAATGGTTGGCATCAGAACCAGGCCGTTAGACTTCCCACCAGCATGGTGCTGGTATTCGTTGGCTGTTGGCTGGCATCCAGGTAAACATTATCCTGAGAGAAGAACTGCCGGGCTTCAAACCGCAACAACGAAAGCTTATGCAACTTGATATTGACGCAGGCGCCTGCACTGGAGGCCGTAAACCCTAATAGCCCGGTAATATTGGATAAGTGGACGGCACCGGTATCATGAAAATGCTCTAACCGCCCGGCCAGTGACACTGTTGAATTAAATGCATACTGACCAATAAAGTTAACCTGCCACCATTGAGCGGTGGGCAAGCCCACCCGCTGTTGATAACCAAAATAGAAATCTGAAGTTGCCGAGAACTTACCACCCTTGTTGTATATCCAATAGAAGTCATTGAAGTATCGCATTCGGAATTCCGGGTGGGCCAGCGAGCGCTCATCTCCGATATAGGTATTCCAGTTAAACAACATGATCTTGCTGGGCCTGTATTCCACTTGCGTTCCAATGGATTTCCCGCTGTTGTTATCCTGAATCACCTGCCACCCATTAATGATATACAGATAGGTGTTGAGTTTGCTATTGACAGGAACAGTGAACTTGGCACCCGTAACATAATATGGCACGTTCTCGGGCGCAAACGAACGTGTATACATGAGGTGATCCTTGGAAATAGCGCTTTCATTGGTGTACGGAGATCCCAACACCCCAATGTCTACCCAAATCTTTCGTTTCGCATTGAGCAAAATGCCCACATTGGCTTCCACCATGTTCTTCAGCGAGCCAGGCTCATTCTTGTAGTTTGCGTCCATGTAGGTTCCAAAACCAGGAACAAATCTCGCACGCATATACGTAGAGCGGTACCGGACATCTACATAGGCCAAATTAATGGTCATTTCATTGTGACGGGCCGAGGAAACAAAATAAGGATTGATGTTGTCGGTGGGCTTATTAAAATTGTAGGAATAATACGAGTCCACATACCCTCCCAGTCCAACATGGCCGATCATGGTGGTTTCTACCGTGTCCATCGTGGCCGTATTAATTACCTGCGCCATGCCCAGGACAGGTAACAAAAGGAAGAGACAAAAGAGGAAGCTTCGCATTCGGGGCCTAAAAATAGGAAAGCCGCCCGCAGAAAAAAATCAGGGGGCGGCTTACCAGGGCAATAATCTGCTCAGAGTCCGGAGATTGGCTTGTCCTTGGGGTGCTTTACCTCGAACCTGAACTGGACCTTTCTGCTATCTCCGGGTTGGAGCGTCCATCGCCAGATAAGCTTTCCTGTCTCCTTGGTGTAAGATGCACCACCGAGATCGATCGCCAGCACTTCAATCTGACTGTGTTGGGAAACAGGTATTTGGTCCTCCACAACAATTTGAATGGGCTCAGCCTTGCTGTTGCGCACACTGATTTCATAACCAAAGGTCTCCCGTTCATTTCCTGCGATCAATTTGCGAGAAGTAAACTCTTTTACCTTCTCACGCTTCACTACAATTCGTTTGTCACGACCAAGCGAAACACTCAGCGTATCTTTCAGCTCGTTGGGGTTGATATAGCTTTTGCCAACGAAGGTTCCTTCGAAGAATACATTGGCTTCACCGGGCAGAAGGCTGAATTCTTCCCATCCCGTTGCACGTGCCATCAGAAACGCATCGGTTTCCAGTTTGGGTGCCACGGCATATTGGTACGAAGCATTCATGGTATAATTACGGATATCAACTGCAGTAGGCTGGCCGGATGACGGCACGGAGTAAGGCAACGCTATATCAAATTCAGTGTTAAGCGAAGTCTGGATGGTTTCAACCATCTCGGCAACCGTAGTAGCATCCGCCTCCTGGTCGAGTGCCTCCTTAGCCATCATGGCCGGCGCACCGGCTTCACCTCTGGTGGCCCGCATCCTATAGGTCTTTGCCACTTGCTGTAGCTCATCCAGGTTAAGGTACCAGGCAGTCAATTCCGGCTTTTGCCCATTCAGGTTTGGATTGGCTGTCGAGAGCTTCAGATGCACATTCTTCCAATCCTCTCCGGTAGCCTGAAACACATTGGCCTTATAGGACAATTGGATCGGATTCTGTGTGTTGATGGCACGCAGATCATAGTGGGGCAACCAACCAGCATTGGCTACCACATAATCAAGGGTCAGGCTGGCCTGTGTGGCCGACGGAGACTCTACGGTAACAACCACTTCACTGGTACTGCGGTGAAAAAGTTCATTTTGTGCAGTGATCTGTTGTTCCAGCCTTGCGATTCGCTGGTTGTAATTCAATACTTTCTCATCACTTTTCATGCGTGCGTTGGCGATATCAGACAGGCGACCGCGGAAGAACTCTGTCATGGCCTTCAACTCCATAACCGTGAGGTTGGTGTTCTTCCCACCAATCTGCTGGTTGCTCAGCAACATTTGTTCCTCCTTCAGTAGAATCTCTTTCTGGGCGTTCTCCCAGCCCACTTGTTTGCGGAGATAATCCACAGAGTCCATCAATACCTTGAGGGATTTGGGTCGCTGAAGTTCATTCAGGAAATTGGCTCTATGCACTGTTCCCAGAATGGTGAACACGCCCTTGCCTGCCACCTGGATACTTTGCGGATCCAGTTGGGCCGCCAGCCCGGTAAAGACCAGGGTTGATTTTCCAGGCTCAAGACGAACAGAAATTTCCCGCGTGATTTGTGCCTTCGCCAAGAAGACAGTGACATTGGTAATCTTAGAATCCAACGTCCTTTCCGATTGCCCGATAGCATTTACTGATATGGACACCGCCAGTGCCACGATCAGCCAAAACAGAATATTTTTCATGGGTGTTATCATTTTTGGTAAGGGATGCGGATACTGCCCCGATTCCATAAGCGAAGGTATAAATATTGATGCCGCCATACTTCGTTTCCTTATTTTTGCACTACCCAATAATACTATGGCTTTATCCACCTTCTCATACGAAAAACTGCAGGCCTTTGCCTACGATATCTTTATCAGCATGGGTTGTTCACATGCCCATGCCACCACCGCTACCGAGGTTCTCCTCAGTGCCGATCTCCGCGGAATAGATTCGCACGGTCTGGCACGCCTCAGCGGCTATGTGCGCTTGTGGGAAGCTAAGCGAATAAATAGCCAGCCTGACCTTAAAATCGTCCATGAATCGCCCAGCACTGCGGTTGTAGATGGCGATTCCGGGCTGGGCCTGGTGGTTGCACCCTGGGCTATGGAAATTGCGATCTCAAAGGC
>DNZD01000250.1 GCA_003504855.1 Cytophagales bacterium | reverse complement strand
CTTACCCCCTTCGATTTCCTGGGCCATCTTTACCACGGTACCCTCAATATCAAGTTTCATCACAGGCGATAAAGAAGGGATGCCGAGCATCTCACCTACCATAGCATGCACCACGCCGCCATTGAAATCAATTGACTCGCGGCCCATCAGAATCAGGTCATAGCCCTTGGCATGCTCCGCTATCTGGGATGCCACAAAAAAAGAATCGACAGGTTCGGCGTTAACCCGGATGGCGTCGTCGGCACCAATGGCCAACGCCTTCCGGATGGTCGGCTCGGTGTCGGCCAGTCCTACGTTAATCACCGTTACGGCAGCTCCCTGGGTTTCCTTAAGTTCGATGGCCCGGGCCAGGGCATAATCGTCATATGGTCCGATGATGAACTGAACACCACTGGTGTCAAACTTCGTGTTGTTGTCCGTAAAACTGATCCGGGACGTGGTATCTGGTACGTGTGATATGCAAACTAATATCTTCATAACCAACGGGTTAACTTCAACTGTTCTTTGGTTCCGCCAAGATACTAAAACCGTCGATTTGTTAATTAGTTTAGAATTATACCTTCGATGAATTATTATTTTTCATGGACCGACTGCAACAATTGATTGCGTTTCAACAACAAGAGCCGGACGACCCGTTCAACCAATATGCGCTGGCACTGGAATATCTCAAACACGACCCGGGAAAATCGGAGTCTCTCTTTACATCACTGATCGAGTCACACCCGGAATACCTCCCTACCTACTATCCTTTCGCGCATTTGCTGGCGGGCAAGCCAGACCGTGAACGCACAGCCATGGTTTTTCAATCGGGCATTAAACAGGCCGTCAAGGCCAATGACCTTAAGACGTTGCGCGAATTGCGATCTGCCTATCAGGATTGGCAGGATAATCTCTAACTATACCTGGAATACAATCTTACCCACCTTATTGGGTTGTGTGATGTCGCCAAACGAATCGGCCAGTTTGGAAAATGGACGGATCGAATCCACCATCGGGCGGATCTGGTGCTTGGCCACAAATTTCAGCATCTCATTAAATTCAAAGTCGCTTCCCATGGTCGTTCCCACCAGCGAAAGCTGGTTCCAGAACATGCGATAGAGATCGAGTTTTGCCGGAAGTCCGTTGGTGGCACCGTAAAATACAATGCGACCATTCGGTTTGAGTACCTTGATAAAGCTGTTAATCTGATCACCACCTGCACTATCAATAACAAGATCAAATCCGCCCTTGGTCTTCCAGAGATCACTGTAATTAGTCTCTTTCTTATAGTTATAAGCACCAAAGGCACCCATCTTCAGGGCGCGCGCCACTTTCTCATCACTGCCTGAGGTGACATACACACGACCACCGGCAGCCTGGGCAAAAAGAAAAGCAAACTGAGCTACACCTCCGCCGAATCCTGAGATTAAGACGTTTTGCCCTGCCACCAATCCACCTTTGCGGAACAATGCACGGAAGGCAGTCAAGCCTCCCAGTGGCAATGCAGCAGCCTGCAATAAGTCAAGGTGGAAAGGCTTGGGCTGAACACGGTCGGTGTCAACCAGACAATACTCTGCAAAGGTGCCATTGACCGGCATACCGAGAATCGTATAACGCTTGGATTGCACATCAGGATCAGATCCCCAGTCGATATTTGGGTTGATGACAACCTCCTGGCCTACCCAGTTATTGTCCTTTTCGTCGCCGGCAGCTTCCACGATACCCGCTCCATCCGATCCTAAGATTCCACCATAACGGATATTGGGGTACTTCCCTTCACGTATCCAATCATCACGGCGATTAAGCGCAATGGCTTTGATCTTCACCAACAATTTACCAGGTGCCAGCTCAGGGCGAGGTACATCCTGCCATTCTATCTGCCCGGGTCCAATCAACACCAATGCTCTCATGTAAGTAGAATTAACGCGGTCGTTAAACTATGCCAAAATACCGGTAGTTGAAAAAGCCTTACTCGATTTTTTTACCAGGCCATGTAAAGTAAAATGTGCTTCCTGTACCTGGCTCACTCTCGGCGTATATTCTGCCCCCGTTGCGCTCCACCAGATCCCGGGCCAACAGCAATCCAATGCCCAACGAGCCTCGTGAGTTAAACGAGCTTCCCTGCAGGATTCGCTCCAACTGATCAGCAGCAATCCCAGAGCCTGTATCCCGGATGCCTATGAGGATAAGTCCGTCCTTTTCACCTGAAAAACAGGTTATTGATCCACCTTCAACATTGTACTTTATTGCATTATCAATCAAGCAATTAAGTACTGATTTTAACGCCGATGAGTCTCCTGTAATCCATTGGTTATCCGGTATGAAAACCTGGGTTGTAATCCGCTTAGCCTCCCTGGGAGCAACAAAGTCCTGGAGGACTTCCTCTACCACCGACAAGGCCCTCAACTCCTCTTTGCCGTCAGGTGTAAACTTGCCATGAAGACCCGTCCATTGGATCAGGCCGTCGATGGACACCCGGGTACTATTAGCGGTGTACTGGAACTGCTTCAGCAACGCACTCGCCTCCTCAGGTTCGATCCGTTCAATATGCGTTGACAAGCTTCGCGACAGGTTCTCCAGGGAAGACAGCGATTGTGTAAGGTCACCCGACAATACACTATGAAGCTTTTGCCGGAAGGCCTCATGTTGGTTGACCCGCTCCTCTTCAGCCTGTAGTGAGGCTTTAAGCCTGGCGCGGCTCATGAAAAGATATCCTATGAATATAATTCCCAGCATCATCATGCCGATCAGCACATAGACTGAGTTCTTCCAATTAGAAGTAGTCTCCTTTCGGAACTTTTCAAGCTCTTCATCATGGATTCGTTTGTCGATGGTCCGCTGCTGCTTTTCTTCCAGGTAGAGTAACTTCCATTCATCTTTTGAGGCCTTGAGTCTTCGCTGCAGGATAGAGTCCAATGCTGTTCTGGCGTGGGTCCAGTCAGAATCTGCCGCATCCGGGCGGTTGGCCAGTATATGAATTAGGGAAAGCCAGCGGTACACCACTACCAGACTGTCATATCTTTTGATGCGTTCCAATTTCCGCCGCGCCGAATCGGCATACTGCTCAGCATCGGCGTAATTCTTCTTTTGCAGTTGCTCCCTGGACAGGTGCAATAGATCTGTGGTAGTTTGCGCGCAGACGTTGAAGCCCAGAAGGAAAACTGCCAGGGTCAATATTATTGCTACGCGCATAATAATCAGAAAGGCATATCGTCGTCACCGCCACCGCCGCGGGGTGCAGGCGGCAACTCATCATTAAATGTGTTGAGGCGACTTTCACGGGTGATGCTTCCAAATCCGCCAGCCGGAGGAGCACCCTCGAAGTCAGCAAACTTGGTGTACTTGCCGATGAACTTCAGTTTGACTGTGTCGAGGGAACCGTTTCTGTGCTTGGCAACGATCACTTCGGCCATGCCCTGCGTAGGCAAGCCCTCATCATCCACCGTAATCTTATAGTATTCCGGGCGGTACAGGAACATAACGATATCTGCGTCCTGCTCGATGGATCCTGATTCGCGCAAGTCAGAGAGTTGCGGACGCTTGTCGCCACCCCGGGTTTCAACACCCCGGCTCAACTGGGACAGGGCGATCACAGGTACTTCCAGTTCTTTGGCAATCCCCTTGAGGGCACGTGAGATAGAGGCAATCTCCTGTTCACGGTTACCGGCACTGTCGCCTTTCATCAACTGGAGGTAGTCAATTACAATCAACTGCACATTGTGCTCGGCCTTCAATCGACGGCATTTGGCACGCAGTTCAAGGATGGACAAGGCGGGGGTATCGTCAATGAATATCGGTGCTGAAGAAAGTCGGTTGGTCTTGTGGACCAACTGCTGCCACTCAAAGTCAGCCAGGTTTCCCCGCTTGATCTTTTCAGATTCCAATTCTGCTTCCGCAGAAATCAGTCGATTTACCAACTGCAGGGAAGCCATCTCCAGCGAGAAGATTGCCACCGGGTGATTAAAGTCGACTGCGGCATTTCGCAATGCGGATACAACAAAGGCAGTCTTACCCATACCGGGGCGGGCAGCAATGATCACCAGGTCTGATTTCTGCCATCCGCTGAGGATGCGGTCGAGTTTGGTGAAGCCGCTGGGTACTCCGGTGAGTCCGTCTTTGTGATTCTTCCTTTCCTGTAGTTCTTTGATGGCCCTGAACATCAACGACTTCATGGTGTCGTAGTTCTTGCGCAGGTTGGAATCCGAAATCGCGAATACCGACTGTTCAGTGCGGTCTAACAGATCGAACACATCCGTGGTGTCCTCGTACGCGTCGCTCTGTATCTGGGAAGAAATTTGAATCAATTCCCGCTTGATGGCCAATTCAATGATGATCCGCGCGTGGTATTCGATGTTGGCAGAAGAACTTACACGCGAGGTGAGTGTGGCGATATAGGTAGCGCCCCCCACGAGTTCAATCTTGCCATTCTTTCTGAGCTGGGCCACCACGGTGCGCATATCCACCGGCTCTGTAGCCTTAAACAGGTCGATAATAGCCTGATAAATCTCTTTGTGCTGTTCGGTATAGAAGTGTTCGGGGCGGAGAAACTCCACCACCGCGGTGACTGCGCTTTTTTCCAGCATCAGGGCACCCAGCACCGACTCTTCCAGATCAAGCGCCTGAGGAGGCAGTTTGCCGAGGTTCTCCGAGATATCCCGGGGAACAAACTTGGCAATCTTGCTGCCGGCCCTCACTGGCGTTGATCGTTGCTCCATACTTCGTGGTTGTTGTATGTGTTTCTTTGTCCAGGTACAAACCTATGGAGGGAAACACGTTATACCGTCAAATCGCGCCCACAACTTCTTAACATTCTACAAACATCATTCTCCACACGGTCAATAAATTTACACCTAATTCATAAGGATAAAGAGAATATTTTAACGTAAAGAATTCCTGATCAGATAAATACCTAATGGTGAACCCTTTCAAACGCCAAACATTTTAGTTTACTTCAAGCCGGAAACAATGGAACTTACCACGCCAGTGCAGCAACATTTTCACTTTATCGGGATTGGCCAGAACCTCCTTCCCGATCTGGCCGTCGCTCTCCATCAGTTGGGGCACACGGTGACCGGTTCTGACGAAGTTCTGCCCACGCGCCCTTTGCCAGCTTCCGTACTTCCTCGTGTAACCGGCTGGTTTCCAGATAAAATCAATGCAGAAGTCGACGGGATCATTGTCGGTCCTGGCATTTCCATCGATAACCCCGAGTTGATTTTTGGCCTGCAGATGGGTATTCCCTTGTATTCCTTTTCGGGATTCATACACCATCATGCCAGGGACCAGCAGCGGATTGTTGTGGCCGGAAGCCACAGCAAGACCATGATCGCCGCGATACTCTGTCACGTGCTCAAGGTCCTCAAAAGGCCGTTTGACTATGTGCTGACCACCGACATCCCAGGCCTTACCCAGCGCATCCGGCTGTCCAACGCCCCGATCATGATCATTGAAAGTCAGGATTTGCTCGCATCCATTTCCAACCCGATACCCATGATGCATGAATTTCAGCATCACGTGGCGGTGGTACCCGGAATTGAATGGCAGCCGACCGCCACCTATCCGACCAAAGATCTGTACATCCGCCATTACCATGAATTTGCTGCCGCGACGCCCAAGGGTGGTGCTATTATTTACTTCGAACTGGATTCCGTAGTGGCGGGCCTTTCACCATTAAATAAGGTGGATGTTACTTATACGCCGTATAAGACCCACCCCAGTGAAATCTATCAGGGAAAAGAATTCCTG
>DNZD01000375.1 GCA_003504855.1 Cytophagales bacterium | reverse complement strand
CCAGGGAACGCCCGGTGGAATTTCCGCACAAGGAAAAGACGGACCTGAACCAGGTCAGAAATTTTCTGGAGAGTTGGGGAAATGGGTCTGGTGATATTTACCGCATTAAGTCCGAAGGACTGATTGAGCAGAACCGCCGGACTCACTGATTGGTTTCAGATTACTCACAGCAAGCATAAATAGCAAAAACAGAATTACCCAGGACCCGATAAGAAAAATGAGATAATCCTTTGCTTCGTCAACCGGTGCCTCAAGATTTGGAATCAAAATTGTTATTGCACGATTGTCAGATTTATGCCTGGTGTCCGGAAGTTTGTTGGATGGGACCTGTTGGTGGCTGAAATAGAATACTGAATCCATCCTCATATTCGCCATCCGCCCGGCTGACGTGCGGAGGAAATCACTCCTGAATTTCTCAATTTGCTGAGCGTCGAGGTCATAATGGCTCCAGGCCTCGTACCTCCACTTGATCCAGTACACAGGAAGGCTGTCGTTACCTGAAGACGCTACGGGGAGATAATAGGTCACCTCGGCATGTTCCTGGACATGGTTACTGTATTTCCCTTCCTTACTTTGCCAGAAGTACTTTTCGGACTCCAACCCATTCGGAAGTGTGTTCAAGGTATTGAATCTAACATAGTCACTGGTTTGTTCATCCATTTCATCGGGTGTATTCAACGTTTGTATTTGCAGGGTTGACACGTCCACAAGGTTTACAGCAATCACAGGCAGTGCTATAAGTGCGATAATCAATACGATAGATGGAAAGACCGTTCCTGCATACCAGAATTTCTTTTTTGTTTCAAAGTCGGACAAACGCCTGAAATAGAATTGAAAAATGAGCAATGCGATGATAATGACAGCCACCAGATACGCACCATTCCGAGCCAGACTATAGGGCAGGGGGAGGAGAAACTGCACGATCATCAAGGCTGTGGACAGCAGGAAAGTGCTGATCAGGAATTTTCTAAGCAGGGACTTAAGGAGTGTCGTCATGTGATTTATTTTGATGGGCGACGAATCTGAGTGCCGGGAAAACAACCCTTCACCTCCCGGACTTCAATCGGGTGAATAACCTGTTTGCAAGAACGGATGAAGATATAAATTCAGACTTTCACTTTTGCTCCCCGGCGGCATTAATATCCCGCACTTCAAGGACTGACTTGCTGTAGCCGTTGAGGGAAACATTTATCATCACCTGCCCAACCACGGCCAACGTGCTGGCGGATCCGGGGGAAATCAATTTAATGATCGGATAGAGCCAGCCCAGCCAGAAGTAAAGTTTCAATGTATTCTTCATCCCTGGTGTTGGCTTCATAACGCCGGGTCGGAATGCAAAGGCCTTGCCGAATCCCAGGTTCAGAATCTTATTCTCCGTTTTGCCCTTCACACGCGCCCACATGATCTTTCCTTTCTCCGTGCTGTCGGTTCCGGCACCTGACACATAGACAAACGTCATCCCTGGATTTTTTGACAGCATGATTTCCGCGGCATGCACGGTAAGATCATAGGTCAGGTGGTGATAGGCCGCTTCATCCAAGCCAACCGAGCTTACGCCGAGGCAGAAGTAACAGGCCTGGTATCCTTGCAATTGATTAGCAATGGGGGTGAGGTTGAAGAAATCCCCATGCAACACTTCTTTCATTTTCGGATGGGTGGTCCCGCATGGGCGACGGCCGATGACCAATACCCGATCAATTGCGGCGTGGTTCAGGCATTCGTGTAAGACCCCTTCACCCACCATTCCGGAAGCACCGGTTATTATAACTGAAAGCCCCATGATTGTTCGTTTAAGTTGCAAATTAACACAAAGCACCACACCCCTGCCAAATCTGACCGGTGGTGTAACCTTTTGACAGTTGCAGAGTAAACATGCAACAACGGCGAGTCCCTTTTGTCTTTATCAAAATTTCAGCCATGATCCGACATCATCTCCTGCTTATTTATCGCAATGTGCAACGTTCCCGCAGCTACTTCCTGATCAACCTCACGGGGCTCACCACTGGCATAGCTTGCACCTTGCTCATCTTCCTGTGGGTAAATGATGAACTCAACATGAACAAGTTCAACACCCGGGACGAACAGGTCTATGAGGTGATGGAGCATCAGAAGTATGCCACGGAGCTTATGACCACTACGTCCACACCGGGATTACTCGCAGAGACGTTGCAGGAGGTAGTTCCCGAAGTGGAGTTTGCGGCCACCACCACCTGGATCAATCCGGAGACATTGTCCGTGGGTGAGAAGTCGCTGAAAGCAGAAGGGTTTTCCGTTGGACAGCACTTCTTTCAGATTTTTTCATACCCGCTGGCAGAAGGAGATCCGGCGCTGGTACTGAAGGACAAATACGCAATTGTCATTACACGCGACCTGGCCCGTCGACTGTTCGGTACAGACCAAAATGTGGTCGGCAAGACGATTGAATACCAGCATGCAAAAACTTTTCACGTCACCGGTCTCTTCGACAAGGTTCGCAACTCATCCTGGCAATTTGACTTTGTCCTGAACTTTGAGGAATTCAAGATGGACAACGAATGGGTACTGGAGTGGGGCAACAATGGTCCTGCCACCTATGTACGCCTAAGGGAGGGCAGTGACGCGGCGGCACTATCTGACAAGATCAAGGACTTTGTGCTCAAAAGGAATGAAGGCTCAAACGTAACGCTGTTCCTCCAGCGCTACTCCGAACGCTACCTGCACGGTCGGTGGGAGGATGGCAAGCAGACCGGAGGTCGCATTGAATATGTCATCCTGTTCTCCATCATCGCCGGATTCATTCTCCTGATTGCGTGTATCAATTTCATGAACCTGTCAACAGCACGCGCTTCGAAGAAGGCCAAGGAAGTGGGTATCCGGAAGTCAATCGGTGCTCAACGTCAATCCCTCATCTTCCAATACCTGAGCGAATCATTGGCAACTTCACTCGTTTCACTGGCCCTGGCGGTGGCGCTGGTCTGGGCAGTCTTGCCTCAATTTAATCTCATCACCGACAAGCAAATAACATTTGACGTACTCACACCTTCCACGGTGGGAATCATGCTGCTATTGGGAATATGTACCGGACTATTGGCAGGCAGTTACCCGGCTATTTTCCTGAGTGGCTTCATGCCTGCCCAGGTGCTGAAAGGAGTTGTGCGCGGGTCATGGTCTGAGTTGTGGGCACGGAGGGGACTGGTGGTGTTTCAATTCTGTCTTTCAGTCATACTTATAGTTGCGGTGATGGTAATTTATCGTCAGGTGGACTATGTGCAGACCCAAAACCTGGGATATGACAAAGAACACCTCATCCACTTTGGCATCGAAGGCAAGATCTCCAGCACACGTGAGACGTTTCTGAATGAAATCAGAAAACTGCCGGGTGTTGTGAGCGCATCCAGCATCAGCCAGACTTTCCTGGGTCGCAACAACAACACCAGCGGACTTGCCTGGGAAGGAAAGAATGAATCGGATGAAATCCTGTTTGAAAACATTGGTGTAAACCATGGGGCACTCGAAACCATGGGGATACAAATGGCCGAGGGACGGGGCTTTTCCGAAGACAGCCCTTCCGACACTACTAAGATTATATTCAATGAGGCTGCCATTAAAGTCATGGGCCTGCAAAACCCGATTGGTAAAACGATCAAGTTGTGGGGAAAATATGATCTTGAAATTATCGGCGTGGCAAAAGACTTCCATTTCCAGTCCCTGCATGATGTGATCAACCCTTTGTTCTTCAGGCTCAGCCCGGCCAACACCTGGTCGATCGTGGTGAGGTTGGAGGCAGGCAAGGAAAAAGAAACGCTGCAGGCCCTGAACACTTTGTATACGACATACAACCCTGGCTTTACTTTCGACTATAAGTTTCAGGATCAGGAATACGCTCACTTGTACGCCGCGGAGCAGCGGGTTGCATCCTTGTCCGGATACTTTGCCTTGTTTGCTATCCTAATATCCTGCCTGGGTCTATTCGGTCTGGCCGCATTCACGGCTGAGCGAAGGCTCAAAGAAATCGGGATCCGGAAAGCCCTCGGATCAAGTTCCCTTCGCATTGTATTGTTGTTATCGGGCGACTTTACCAGAATGGTGCTTCTTTCCATACTGATCGGACTTCCCATCAGTTATTATCTGCTTGACAGCTGGTTGCAAAAGTTCGCATTCCACATTGACCTGACCATTTGGTACTTTATAGGGGCCGGAGCAGTTGCCCTGTTGATCGCCTGGATAACCGTGGCTTCACAGGCCATCCGGGCATCGCGCGTGAATCCGGTAGAATGCCTGCATCAGGAATAATTTCTTCCCGGCTGTAACAACCAGGGCTTGTCAGCAGTCTTGAGGTGGTAACTTGCTGCCATGCTCACTAACCTGAAGTCTTCGTTTGTCCTGGCCCTGGCCAACATACGATCCAACTTTTTCCATACGCTATTATCCGTGCTGGGGATCGTGATTGGGGTAGGTGCACTGGTTTCAATCCTGTCCCTGATCGAAGGCATGGAGCAATTCGCCCGGGCACAGGTTTCACAGACCACCAGCGTCAATGCGATGGTGATCCGGTCCATCACCCACAAGACCATCAACAATGTGCGGGTGGCCAAAGACTCCATCTCTGTTCTCAGCTACGCAAATACACACCTGCTCTGGTCCAACCTCAGGCATCCGGCGAAGGTGTACTGGCGGAGCAACATCAATACCGAAGTGCGCCTTAACCCGACTAAGGCAGGGATTGGCGTGCAGGTGTATGCGCTGGGATCTGTTTCAGAAGCTGAACAGATCATTAAAGGCCGTTACATCAAGGCTGAGGATATCCATAACGGAATACCAGTAGCCGTTGTCAATCAGTCTTTTCTCGACGCACAGTCCATCAAGACTGCAGATGCCCTGCAACAAAAGATCCATCTGATGGGAAGGGAGCTCATTATAGCCGGCGTGATTGGCGATGGCAAGACGCCAACCCCCAAAGCCTACATCCCGGTGACTTTGCTTACGGAGGGGGAACTAAGAGAGCATCCGCCTGAGGTCATTCTGGAAGCCGCCAAAACTGAAGAGATCCCAGCCATAAGAAAAGAAGTAAGCGACTGGTTGAAAGAAAAGTTCCCAAGGGCCACGCAGGACTTTGAAATTATCACCAATGATTCGCGGGTGGACCAGGTGGCCAAAGGGTTCTTGCTTTTCCGGATCATTATGGGACTCATCGTGGGTATTTCGGTGGTGGTTGGTGGTATTGGGGTGATGAACGTATTGTTGATATCCGTGAATGAACGTACCCGCGAAATTGGAATCCGCAAAGCAATGGGAGCTACCCGGAAAGATATTGTTCAGTTGTTTCTCGCAGAGTCGATTACGGTGTCCGGTTTTGGCAGTATCATCGGTGTCATATTTGGTGTGGCTTTTACCATGGTTGCCATCCCCATTGTGAAGGCCTTGACCAAGATTCCGTTTCAGGCAGCTTATACCGCAAATACCTTCATCGTTATTTCAGCTATAGCTGTTTTGGTCGGAATTGTTTTTGGTACCTATCCTGCACTTCGGGCCTCCCGGCTGAATCCCGTCGATGCCATACGCCACGAATAGCCTTCGGTCTTCGGCTGTTTCTTGCTACTTTCCGGCTATGAAGCGATCCTTTTTTCTCCTCCTGTGCCTTGTTGTTTCTACTGCATTTGCACAAACTCCAGGCATCATCCCTGCCCCGGTATCATTGACCTACAACCAGGGTGAGTTTGCCCTGAGCAGAGACGTTATAATTGGCTCAACATCCAATACCGCCGAGGTTACTCTGGTGATCCGATACTTTACAGAAGCCTTGCAACCGGCCTTGGGCTATGCATTGGCAACTGGTTCCAATCCATCCATACGCTTTGAACTCAACAAGACCAGAAAGCCGGTGTTGGGAATGGAAGGGTATGAGTTGGATATTACGTCTACCGGAATTCTGCTTCAGGCCAACTCGGCTGCCGGACTATTCTATGGCGTGCAAAGCATACTGCAGTTACTGCCACCCGCTATCGCCAGCCATACAGCTTTGCCTGAACATCGTTGGGTCCTTCCGGCCATACACATTACCGATTACCCGCGCTTTCCATGGCGAGGCATCATGCTGGACGTGAGCCGGCACTTCTTCCCCAAGTCATACGTAAAGGCATTCATCGATCAGATAGCCCGGTACAAGTTCAACCGGTTTCATTGGTCCCTTACCAATGATGAGGGATGGCGCATCGAAATCAAGAGTTATCCCAGGTTGACTGAAGTCGGCGCCTGGCGAGTTCCCCGTGATGGAGCGTATGGCGACGCACGACCCCCACAGCCGGGTGAAAAAGCTACTGACGGGGGGTACTATACCCAGGACGATATCCGTGAAGTGGTACAATATGCCCGCGAGCGGTTCATAGAGATTATCCCGGAGATTGATGTGCCGGGTCACAGCATGGCGGCGGTGGCTTCATACCCGGAACTAAGTGTTACCAAAGACGCAACGATAAAAGTAAATCCGGGCGCCAACTTCGCGACCTGGCCGCCCGAGGGTGGCTTTATCATGCACATCGACAATACCCTCAATCCCACGGATGAGAAGGTATATTCCTTTCTGGACAAAGTATTTGGTGAAGTAGCCTCGCTGTTTCCCTATGAATACATCCATGCCGGTGGCGATGAATGTTACAAAGGCTATTGGGAACGCGACCCCTCCGTCCAGGCTTTCATGAAGAAGAACAACATTAAAGACGGCCACGAGTTGCAGAGTTACTTTACCAAAAGGGTCTCGGCGATCATCACGGGAAAAAAGAAGAAAATGATTGGATGGGATGAAATTCTCGAAGGCGGTCAGTTGGCACCGGGAGCTGCCGTGATGAGTTGGCGCGGCACCAAGGGAGGTGTAGAGGCAGCCTCGAAGAAGCATCCGGTGGTGATGAGTCCCGCACCCATTTATTACCTCGACATGATGCAGGGCGATCCTGCTGTTGAAGCCCGGGTTTACAATAAGGCCCGGTTGAAGGATGTGTATGCGTTTGATATCCTTGCCGGTGGCATTGACTCTACGTTCGTATTGGGTGGCCAGGGCAACCTGTGGACTGAACAGATCGTGACGCCCGGCAAAGCGGAGTACATGATGTACCCACGCGCGTGGGCCATAGCCGAAACCATGTGGACACCGGCGAAGCGCAAAGACTTTAACAGCTTTGTACCCCGGGTAGAACAGCACTTCATGAGAAACGATGCCGCAGGCATTAACTATGCCTCCAGCCTGTATGACCCGGTGATTCGCATTTCAATGACGGAGGGCAAGCCCGTTGTGACCCTGACCGGTGAATTGGATGGATTGACTTTCTATTATACCCTGGATAATTCTGTTCCAGACAAATACGCCACACCCTACGGGAAGCCGGTCGAATTGAGCCCGGAGGTAAAGCAATTTCGGGTACAGAGCTATCGCAATGGCAAGCCATTGGGGCGATTGATAACCCTGAGCCGGGAAGAGGTAGAGCGAAGAGCCAGGCACTAGCTGCATCATAATGCCCTGTATTGCATAGATTTTTGAACCTGATTCTATGTTATGCATACAATATGCCCTACCGGCCAACAGGGCACCGTACATCAACAGTGCAGGTCAGTCAATCTTCTTTGTTTGGGGTAAATAGGAGACGATCGCACTCACGAGAAATGCTGCGTGGACAGCGCCTTGAAATGGTGTTACCTGGTTCCAATCAGTCAGTATTGCCCAAAGGCTGTTCTCCGACCAGAGCTCCAGGAATAACAAGTACACGATCATCATTATCGCATATTGTACTGTCTTGGTTAGTTCGGTGGCCATATTCAACAACAACACCAAACCAACGGAGACTGATGTGCTGATAAGAAGGTAAGTCCCAATAAACAGTATGCTGTAGGAAATGATTTCGGCATTCGCCGCCAGGATCACAGCCCCTGTAAAACAAATAGTTGCAAAAGTGATCGAGTAGCTAAGAATCAGGGAAGTCTTGAAGTGTTTGCCTGCACTCATACATCGAAATTAAGGAAATCCACCTTCAAACGAAGGAAGTTACCTGTTAATAGAGAGAGAGGGAACCTTATCTAGGCGGAAACTCAATGAACTGATTTTTCAAACAAGAGGGAACCGGGTGCGTACGAAAATAGGATACCCCGATAGACAGATTGGATACATTCCGGAATCCATGCGTGGATAACAGGTAACTCGCCCTCGGGCTTCGGTGACTATGGCTGCAATAGACAATCACCTCTGCATTCCGGTAACTGGACAATTCCTCCATTTGGTCAGAGAGTTGACTCACATTTATGTTGATGGCACCCTGGAGACGACCAAAGGCATCAACTGAAGGATAGTTGTTGCCATACTCATCAGGTGATAGCACATCCAACAGAATAAGATTTGGATTGGCCTGCAATCGCTTGCATAAATCAGTAAAATCTATGGTTTAGAACCTTATCGTAGATGATTTCACCAGTTCCATACCACAAGAGGAGCGGGTACCAGGTCCATCATGTGTCATCTTATCGCAGTGATATCCGCATGGAAGGCATACATAACTCTCATTTTGATCAATGGACGGAGCAATAATCAATAACCATAGCTGTAAAGCCGTATAACCGTCATAAGATCATCGATTCATTTAAACTTATACTTTAAGCATGCAATGTCATGTTATTGTATAGTTGAACAGGTATGAATTCATCCTTACCATGATATCACTCCATGGATAGGTTATACGATTGAATGATATCATAGGTTCAATGACCTCATTGTTAAAGTTTTATTACGATATATGGCTTAAATATTTTTTTAAATGATTCAATTCAATCATTTTTGATTCATTATAACAACAACCACTATAAAAAATTACCATGGGCTTAACTGCATCGAACAAAGTATCGATTGAATACTCTTCGGAAGTTGCTGAAAAGCGAACAGATGTTCGTCAAGGGATCCGTTCACTTTGGTCACGCCGTGACTTTCAGCCTGGCGATGTTATTGCCGAGTTTACCTGGGATATGATTCATCCCAAACCCAACTATCTCACCGTTCAGATCGGGGAAGGTCAGCACATTTTGTTGCGCCCTGAGTACCTGGAGTGCATAAACCATAGCTGTGACCCCAATTGTTTCTTCGATACCACCCGCAAGGTGCTGGTGGCGGTGCGAGCCATTCAGGAGGGAGATGAATTCAGTTTCTTCTACCCATCAGCAGAATGGAATATGGATCAGGCGTTCCAGTGCCTGTGTGGAAGTCCACGTTGCATCGGTATGATCAAAGGTGCCAAGTACCTTTCACCGGAGCTGGTTCGTCAATATCAGTTCACGGATTTCATTCAGCAGAAGCTGAAGGAGAACGGACAACTATAAGTCACCAGACATACGAAGACTGTTCTCTGATAAAGGCGGTTTGATGCGAAATGCGTCAAACCGCTTTTTTTATGGTCAATTTTGCTATTTTGAAGTCCTAATCTCACCATCATCATGAAACGCCGCGCCTTTCTCCAAACCACAGCCGCCCTTACTGCCGCCGGACTATTTCCCTGGACACCGGCAGAAGCCGGACTGCTTTCGAACATTGGCATTAACCTGTTCTCAATCCCCAAGATGCTGGAGAAGGACTTCCGGGGTGGCATGGAATTTCTTTCCCGGCTGGGATTCAAAGAGATTGAATTGTATGGTCCCTTTCCATTCAGCAGTGAGGTAGCGAAGAAAGGCTGGGCACAGGTAACGCCGGCCCTCGGATTCTCCGGCAGCGGTTATTATGGTAAGACAGCAGCCGAAGTGAAGTCCATTCTGGCTGACAACAAGCTGAGCACACCCGCCATTCATACCGACCTCGAAACCATGCGCAATCATATGGACAAGCTGGGAGAGGCGGGGCAGACGTTGGGATTTACCTATATCGGTCTGCCATCACTGCCAGCCGAATTCAGAAAGACCCTGGATGATTATAAGCGTGCGGCCGATGAATTCAACCGCATCGGAGCCGCAGCGAAGAAGGTG